>JAAYPW010000118.1 GCA_012519615.1 Fusobacteriota bacterium | reverse complement strand
GATCTTTATCATATACGTCATTATCTTTCTCTACTCTGTATACAATATATCCTAATTTTGCATGTGAATTTTCAGCCCACTTTATAGTAACATTGTTACCACTAACAGCTATACTTAGACCTTGTACAGCTTTTAACTCATCTTCAACAACTGTATTTCCACCTGTTGATCCTGAACTACCTGCTGATACAATTTTAGCTTTTTCTCTGATTTCTCCAAGTTTAATTGTATTTTTGTTTTTATCTTTATATTCTACATTTAGTACTTTAATCTCTTGTCCTACTTCTAGCTCAAGATTTTCTAAAGATACTTTTATAGTTGTTGTAGAGTTACCGTCTACATCACCTGATACGATATAACCTTTTTGGCTATCTCTTGTAATTACAAATGTTGCACCTGATTTTGCCCCATCTTCATATACGTCTAACATTACCTTTTTTATATCTGCATCTACACCATTTTTATTTTCCACTGCAATTTCTAACGTCCCATTTTTAGTAACACTTTCAAATTTGTTTTCACCGTATTTAATGTCAGCCTCAGTATTAAATGGTGGAACGCTACACGCTGAAATAATAAAAATCATTACTGCAAATAGTGAAATGAATAAAAAACCCTTTTTTTGCATAATTTTGCCTCCTTTTTCATTATATTATTTTTTTTTAATAATTTATTCTTTTAAATATTTTATTAGTATATTTTTTATTTTATCTTTAACTATGTCTAAATTATTATATACTTAGTTCATTCTTTTTTTCCTCTTTTATTTTTAATTTTTTTTAATAATCACTCCATAGTTTGTTTTTCATATCTCTATACCCTGTACCGGAATTAGTCCCATCTGCATATATTTCACCATTTTCATTATTATAATATATTTCTACTACATTTGTTATCCCTGCAAAATCGCCCCAACCCATACTAGGTACACCGTCTTTTGTTGCACGTCCTGCGATCATTTGATATGAAGTTATATAATCATTAGTGTCTGTTGTAATATCTCCGTTTCTTAATTTTTTTACTATTGTACTTGAAAAATATATTTCTAGATCAGTTATTTTATCTGCATACAAACTTCCACTATTTCCAATAGTATCTGTAAGATACATATTACTTGCTGTTCTCATTGTACCGATAACTTTTATTGTATTTCCATCTTTTGCTTTTCTAATATGTTCCCCCATAACAGGTAACGCAATTGCAGATAATATTGCCATAATTGCCACCACAATCATAAGCTCTATAAGTGTAAATCCCACCTCTTTCATTATTTACACCCCCTTGTCAAAATTTATCAAGTTGTGTAAGTATTGACCATACTCTGTTATTTTAAGTTTATCTGCTAATACTATAAGTTTATCTTTATCTATGTACCCCTTTCTATAGGCAATCTCCTCAATACAAGAGACATATAACCCTTGTCTTTTTTGAATAGCACTCACAAAATTAGATGCTTCTAAGAGTCCGTCATGTGTACCGGTATCTAACCAAGCCATCCCACGACCAAATAATTCTAACTTTAAAGACCCTTCATTATGGTATATTTTATTTAATTCCATTATCTCCAATTCACCGCGACTAGATGGTTCCAAAGATTTTGCCTTTTCTATTACTGTATTATCATAGAAGTACAATCCCGGGACAGCATAATTCGATTTTGGAATTTTAGGTTTTTCCTCTAGTGAAAGGATCTTTCTAGATTTATCAAACTCTACAACACCAAATTCTCTTGGATCCTTAACATAATAAGCAAAAATATTTGCCCCCTCATTTAAATGGCCAATCTCACTTAAGAGTGCACCAAAACCTTGCCCCCAAAATATATTATCTCCTAATATAAGACAGACTGAGGAGTCCCCAATAAATTTTTCACCAATAATAAAAGCATCTGGTAGCCCTTTTGGACTATTTTGTATCTCATAAGAGATATTTATCCCATAATCAGATCCATCACCTAACAATTTCTCAAAATAGAAATAGTCTTTCTCCATAACTATAATAAGGATATCTCTTATCCCTGCTAACATAAGTACTGATAAAGGATAATATATCATCGGTTTGTCATATACTGGTAGAAGCTGTTTAGATAATGCTTTTGTAATAGGATAGAGCCTTGTCCCGTATCCCCCGGCAAGTATAATCCCCTTCATTGATTGTAACTCCTTTCTTTTTTTAAATTTGTATTATACTATATAAATATGAAATAGTCAATATTTAACCATTCGTTGATTAAAAAATAACTTTTTTTTATATTTTTTGTCCTTTTCACGAAAATTAGTTCTAATTTTAGTATTATTTGTCTTAAGGAATACATATTTTTCTATTTTAATACACAACATCTATATTTTTGTTAGTTCAATACAATCATACTGATTTTGATAAAAATAAATATTAATCATCTAAATATTCTTAGCAATGTTTTTTCAAAAATAGCATCAATTAATATAAATATATTATTTAGTATTTATGGGCAATTATTAGTCTTTTATGTAAAACGAACCTCATACTTTCAATTTATACATTCTAAAATAAAGATACAGATAGACACCTTATATACTCTAAAAAACGGTGATAAATTCACTTAAAACTTTGGATAATAATAAAAAAACATAAAAACAGAATATATAATTATAAAAATTATAAGATTTTCACACTTCATATCTCATTTACATATCCACCAAAAATATAATTATCCCTAATAATATTGTAAAAAGTCCGATTTTATTTTTTAATGAAATTTTCTCTTTAAGAATTACAATAGAGAATAAAATTACAAAAAAGAAGCCTAAAGGTAAAAATATCGACATATATTTTATATCCAATTCTCTATATATCTGTAAATTTAATATTGTAACGAAAAAAAAGAATATATATCCTATAATTGTAAATTTATTCAGAAATATTCGGATTCCTGTATTTTTATTTGCCCCTATTTTTAGTAAAACCTGTGAAATACCTGTTACAATTGATACAATTGTAGCTAATATGAAATTAACAATCATCTTTTTTCTCCTTCATTAATGTAATCCCTATCCCAAATATTATAATTACAACTCCAACTATATTATTTACCTTAATACTTTCATGAAATAGGTAATATCCAAAAATAAGTGTAAATAAATATGAAAAGCTTGTAAATATATATGCAAACGAGAG
>JAAYPW010000117.1 GCA_012519615.1 Fusobacteriota bacterium | reverse complement strand
GAGCTTTTTAATATTAATCCTAAAGCCAATACAGAGCTATATTGTTTTTTACATTTTGCACATTTTTTTATATGCGATTTCAATATCATTTTTTCTATGAAATCTATCTCATTTAATTCATACTTTTCTATTAATACTTTTATATCTCTACATTTCATAGCATTCTCCTCCTTCCTGTATTATTTTTTGGTTATTTAAAAATTAGTCGTTCTTTCCGCCTTCTTTTCTTTCACCTATTTTTACTTCGTCTCCAACTTTTGTTTTTGTTTCTACTTCTCTTTCACTTCCTGCATCTCTTGCTTTTACCCCTGTACTTCTATCTGGTATAGCAAAGTCTGCATAGTATGAACCTACATTGCCTAAGTTGTCTGTTAAATTAAATTTCATTCTTACAGTTCCCCCGATTACTGCTGATTTTTCTGGCGGTATTGGGAAGTCTACAATTGTAAATTCATTATCTACAGGTGTTAAAACTATATTAGGTTCTCCTGTAGTTGTAAATGTATACACCCCATTTTTACCTGTAACTGATAAATTATTTGATGCATTTGCTAATGATTGCATTCCTGTAAGTTGGTATCTCCACACTCCTGCGAATTCATTTATTAAGCTATCTTTAATCACTACTTTAAAATCGTAATAAAGAATGTTATTCTCAGTTTTTTTGTATGCTGCTACTCCACCAGCACCTGGTAATCTTCTTGATACATTATCACCAATTGGACTAGTATTTATAGCTGTATCTACTAATATATATGTAGTATTTGGTGTTGCTTTTGTAAATGTAGTTCCACTAAATTTACCTGACGGCCATCCATATTTATCCACTACATCTACTTCTATACCGTCTAATTGATTTTCAACAACAGTTACTCCTAAAGCTGAAATTGTAATTGCTCTTTCATTATCTGTATTTGTTGCAAAACTTACATTTGCTCCTATTGATTCTGGTTTTGCTACTTCACCAGTAGCTCCTGATTTTGTTTTACTTACTACTGTTGTACCGTCTGTTTCTACTATATACATATTTGTAATTATTTTTTCTATATCAGCGTATGGTTTAGATAATCTAGATACAATATAGTAATCATTAATTCTTGTATAATGTCCTTTATAACCATTAATATCAAATTTACCTGGTTCACTTGCACCTAAATTAAGTGTTAATTCATTTCTATTTCCATTATCCATTTTAGATGTATTTCTTCCACCTACTCCACCTATTGCTGAATCTTGTGCCACTGCTGCTAATATTGGTGCATCTGGCGGAATATTATCTATCTCAGCTGTAACAGTTCTTTCTGCTTCATCTATTGCACCTGTATATGTATTTGTAGCTAAGTCAACTGCATTTATAACGTTGTCATATAATGCTTTTGAAGGTGTATTTATAGTTACTGTGAAATCATTTGAACTATTATCTTTTATAACTATTGTTGCTGTTTTTATCTCATTTTTATTACCATTTGCCGTTGATATTTCTGCTATACCTGTAGTTGCATTATTTGACATTGGTATTTTAATATTAGCTACTGGTATGTTTGGTATTGTACCTAAATTATAGTCTTTTATTTGTGATTCTATATAGAATCTATCTCCATATTTTAGATAGTCGTTATTTATATCTGCTGTGATTATATTACCGCTTGCATCTTTTACACCGTTCCAGTTTGCTGTTTTTATTACAATACCGTAATCTATCATACTTGCTTTTGTTTTATGGATATAACCTTCATTTCCAGTTGCATAATCTGCTGCAGTACCATTATCTGTATTTTCATCTGGTACAAATCTTGGTGCAATTGTGTCAACATACATTTTATTCTCGTCATCTGTTGCACTATCTATTAATTTTTTACCTTCTGAATCATTTTTAGGCCCTGGATTACCTGCTTTGTCATACATATGTAATGTATATACATAACTACCATCATCATAGTGACCTGTTTTATCAATGACAATATCTGCAGTTGAGTATCCTCTATCAATTTGGAACCCATATTGTTGATTAATATCTGTTACAGTTGTTCCTGTAGTTTTTGATTTCTTATGTTCTCCATCATTAGAACTTGAAGTTCCCACTGATGTACTTCCTACACCTTTAGGCTCTTCTTCTAGTCTATCTGATTCTTTGTAATTATATTTAAATCTAATATCATATGCTCTTAATCCTATTATATTTCCTGTACCATCAGGTTTCCCCAATCCGATGCTATAGTCATCATTTGCATATTTATTATTTTTTAAACTATTTGCTGTAAAATCTAATTTAGAAACTTCGTCAGATTTTGGCATTTGATTTGATACTTTTGATATAAATATTGATTTTATTGCTTCACTCATGTTATTACCAATTGTATCTTTTAAATCAGGCTCTACTACAATCTCTGCACCATGAGTTAGTCCGTTAGGTAGTGCATATGTCCCTTGTGCTACCAATCTTGTTCCACCATCAGATTTTGTTTCAGAAATAACTGTAAATCTAACATTATAATTTTTATTATCTACTTTTACATTCCATGTAAATGTATCACCTGTTTTTTGTGCTGGATTTTGGTCAATATACACCAATGTTATTATAAGTTCGTCTTTTCTTCCTTTTGCCTCATTAATATATGTTGAATATCCACCATCAAGTCCCATATTATAAGTTACCTCTTTTGTAAAATCTTTTGCAACGTATTTATCTTTCACTTTAAATTCACTTGGATATTCAAATATTGTATTGTTATATCCTACTTGATAAGCTATAGTTGAATATTTTTGTGGACCACTTAAATTATCTGCAACTATTTTATATGTTGGTGCTACTACAGGACTTCCTGTTGCTCCTCCATATACTTTATTTCCTGTATTATCTTGTAGATCTCCCCAAACTACTCTTAAGTTCGGATTTTCTACTATAATTTGTTCTAATTTTGGTGGATCTTGATCTAGTGGATGGTTTGGTGAGAATGCTTCCCCAAATCTAGTTTCTGCTCCAACATCTGTTTGTGCCATTTCATGTAAATGGAAGTAATTAAATCCACTATTTTTTATTATATTATACTCTGCTGTTGTTAATTTAAAGTTAATCTCATACCAACCATTTTTACTATTATGTTCTGTGTCATTAATTGTACTTTTCTCTATCCAACGAAGAGTAGAGCTTGAATTTCTATTTACTTTTAATTCCAGTGGTAGTTTTGTACCAAATAATCCTGTACTATTTGCAGCATCATTTATCATATCTGTAGTACCGTATATATGTAATACACCTTCATCAATTGGCCATGTTGGTGATGTTACATCTCCATTAGGTAGTTCTACTGGATGTTTAAGTCTAGCTACATAACGGATATATGGAGTCATTTCACCTTCATCGTTATCTTCAAAATAGAATAAATCTCTAGGATTTCTTGGGTTGTATGGTACAACTTTAAGTGAATCATTTGGTGCTATATATGTTCTTTTCTCTCTAATTACCCCTTTTTCTGGAGTTTTAATATTAGCATGGTTAAAGTCTTTTAAAGTAACTGGTTTACCATCAAATGTAGTTAACGGTGTCCCATCTTTACCTATTAGGTTATTCTTAAAAATAAAGTCAACTTCCCGTTTTGTTCCGTCTGCCATATTAAATGGACTTTTATATTGTAATACCCATCTTTGTATTACACCAAGATTATCTGCAGCATGCATAAGTGCATTATAACACTCTACACCTTGTAGCCCCATCTCGTATAATCCAAGTAGATTACCCATATATAATCTTAGTTCTGCATAAAATGCTCCATATTTATCAGCAGGATCTGTACCTACTACTCCTCTATCATCTACAATTTGATATTTTGGGTTTTCGTCTGTTCCTATGTTTTCAATTTTCATTATATCTCTCATAGTAACATTAGGATAATATTTCTCATATTCTGATTTAAAATATAAAGATATATGTGCAAGTACTGTTAATCTTATCTCTTCAAATGAACTATCTCCTTTTAAGTCATTAGCCATTTTTTCCATACGTTTCTTTTCCTCTGTATTTTTATACTCTTCAAACATATATGTATCCGCTATATAGTTATTCTCATTCGTTAATAATATTATCCATTTTATAGATGGCATAACCATATCCGTCTTCACATCTGTTATCTCACTTTTTAGATTTACTCCACGACCATTTCCTCTTAAAAGGTTTTTTGCCTGCCACATTGCAAATAGACCGTTTTCCTGTCCAGGTGGAAATCCACCTATTGCTTGCATT
>JAAYPW010000116.1 GCA_012519615.1 Fusobacteriota bacterium | reverse complement strand
GTTCTATTACATATAAGTTTTAATCTTTCTTTTAAATCATCAAACTCATCTTCAGTATCAGAAAGTCTGATAAATTGTTCTTTAAAACTTTTTTTATCTCCAAAAGTAAATTCATCAACAAAACTAATTAATCCATATAATTCCATTAGTGAATTTTGTAGTGGTGTTGCCGTTAATAGAACTTTTTTTCTATTTTTTAAAGCAATTTTAATTTTATTCGCTGTTTTATTCTCTGGTTTCCAAACATTTCTAAGTCTATGTGCTTCATCGATAATTACCAAATCCCAATTTATAAGCATAATATATTCATCTTTATTGCTTGCAAAATTATACGAACAAATTACTATTTTATCCTGTTCAAATGGGTTTTTTTTCTTATTCTCATTTATTCTATTAAATTCATTATTTTCCATAATAATTGAAGGAAGAAAAAATTTTTCAATTAATTCTAATTGCCATTGTTTTCTTAATGACGATGGCACAATAATTAAAATTTTTCTTTTTCTTTCAGCCCATTGTTGTGATAATAAAATCCCCGCTTCAATTGTTTTACCTAATCCTACTTCATCAGCCAATATAGCACCATTTGAAAATGGAGATTTAAATGCAAAAAGAGCTGCATCTACTTGATGCGGATTTAAATCAACTTGTGCTTCAGATAATATTCCTGCAAATTTTTCTAAAGAATCTGAAGAATATTTTTTAGTAATTTCATGTGCAAATAATTTTGCATGATAGTCTGTAATCATATTTTCACCTCTTATTAATTCATAATTATATATATAACATCAATATATTCAATTACATATACATTATACCATTTTTTTATTTTATTTTCCAATACTAATAGCTCACTTCTATATATTCCATTAAATAATCACTTTTAAATGCTAAAATATAAATTCCCATATTCTATAAATGCATAAGAGGCAGGATATAAATAAAAAATGACATAGTCTCTAAGAAACTATGCCATTTTATTTTTAATTTTAAAAATTAAATTTTGTGTTTTGGAAAATAGTGTGTGTGTAATAATTCATGTGCTTTTTCACTACAAGGTTTTCCAAGATATGTTTCATATAATTCTTTAATATATGGATTTTCATGTGATTTTCTAATTGGTTTTCCAGCATCTTCTCTATAGATAGCTTCTGCTCTCTTTTTAAGAATATTCATATTACCATGGTGATATGGTTGCCCTCCTCCACCAATACATCCACCTGGACAAGCCATTATTTCTATTGCATGAAATTGTTCTTTACCATTTTTTACTTCTTCAAGTAATTTTCTAGCAGATCCTAATCCATTTGCAATACCAATTTTTAATTCTAAATCATCCATTTTTACAGTTGCTTTTCTTACACCTTCTAATCCTCTTAATTGTTCAAAGTCAACTTTTTCTAATGTTTTTCCTGTTTGTAATTCATATGCAGTTCTTACAGCTGCTTCAATTACTCCACCTGTCGCACCAAATATTACCCCTGCTCCTGTTGATTCTCCTAATGGATTATCAAATTCTTCATCAGGTAAATTTTTAAAATCTATATTGAATTTTTTAATTAATGAAGCTAATTCTCTTGTAGATATTGATAAATCAACATCTGGATTTCCATTAACTTTAAATTCATCTCTTGCAGCTTCATATTTTTTAGCTAAACATGGCATTATTGAAACTACGACTAGTTTTTCTCTTGAAATACCCATTTTTTCAGCAAAATATGATTTAGCAATTGCACCAAACATTTGTTGTGGTGATTTAGCTGTTGATGGTACATCTATTAACTCTGGGAACTGGTGTTCGAAGAATTTAACCCATCCTGGACAACAAGATGTAAGAATTGGCATTTTAACTTCTTTGTCTCCGGCTAAGAATTTATTTAATCTATCTAAAAATTCTGTTCCTTCTTCCATAATTGTAAGGTCAGCTGCGAAATCTGTATCAAACACTTTATCAAATCCAATTCTTCTAAGTGCAGCTACTAATTTACCAGTAACTAGTGTACCTGGCGCCATTCCAAATTCTTCACCTAAAGCTGCTCTTACAGCTGGTGCAGTTTGTACAATTACAACTTTTTCTGGATTAGAAATTTCTTCTACAACTTTCCATGTATGATCTTGTTCTGTAAGCGCTCCTACTGGACATACAGCAACACATTGACCACAGAATGTACATGTTGAGTCTATAAGGTTCATTTCAAATGCAGGAGCTACTACAGAAGTAAATCCTCTATTTACACCTGATAATACCCCTACAGATTGCACTTCGTTACACATAGTTTCACATCTTCTACACATGATACATTTATCCATATCACGTAATATTGCTGGTGAATAGTCTTTTCTATATTGCGATTCTTCCCCTTTAAATCTTACTTCTCTAATACCAAATTTTTCAGCTAAATCTTGTAATTCACAATCTCCAGCTTTTGCACATACTAGACAATCTTTCGGGTGATCTGATAACATTAATTCCAATACTACTTTTCTTGCATTTAGAGCTTTTACAGAATTTGTTCTTACTACCATCCCTTCTGTAACAGGTGTTGCACACGCTGGTGCAAGATTTCTTCTACCTTCAACTTCTACCACACATATTCTACATGAAGCTGATTTATTAACATAATCTATATTGTGTAAATTAAGATGACATAATGTAGGTATATCAACGCCTACACTTTTTGCCGCAGCTAATATCGTTGCGTTTTCAGGCACTTGTACTGGTTTGCCGTCTACAGTTATATTTAACATTTTCATAAGTATTTTCCACTCCTTTTTACTATTTTTTATCAATTGCTGAGAATTTACAAGCAGCTTGACAAGCACCACATTTTATACATTTAGATTGATCTATAAAATGTACCTCTTTAACTTTACCACTTATGCAATTTACAGGACATACTCTAGCACATGCTGTACACCCTATACATTTCTCTGGATTAACTACATATTGTAATAATGATGTACATTGCCCAGAAGGACATTTTTTGTCTATAACGTGCGCTGTATATTCATCCCAAAATTTTTCTATAGTTGATAAAATTGGATTTGGTGCAGTTTGACCTAGTCCACAAAGAGCTGTATCTTTTATAACTGTTGAAAGACTTTTTAATAAATCTAAATCTTCAGAAGTCCCTTTTCCAGCAGTTATTTTTTCTAAGATTTCATGTAGTCTTTTTGTACCAATTCTACATGGTGTACATTTTCCACAAGATTCCTCTACAGTGAATTCAAGATAGAATTTAGATACCGCTACCATACAGTCATCCTCGTCCATAACTATCATTCCACCAGAACCCATCATAGATCCTTTTGCTAATAATGTATCAAAATCTATTGGTGTATCTAAATCATTAACTGTAAGACATCCTCCAGATGGTCCACCTGTTTGAACTGCCTTAAATTTTTTACCATCTTTAATACCGCCACCGATATCAAAAATTACTTCTCTAAGAGTTGTCCCCATTGGAACTTCAACAAGACCTACATTATTAACTTTTCCTGCTAGTGCAAATACTTTTGTACCTGATGATTTTTCTGTTCCAATTGATTTGAACCAGCTAGCACCTTTATTTATAATTGCTGGAATATTTGCAAATGTTTCTACGTTATTTACGTTAGTAGGTTTTCCCCAATACCCTGATTCTGCAGGAAATGGTGGTTTTGTAGTTGGTTCCCCTCTGTTATCTTGCATTGATTGAATAAGAGCTGTCTCTTCTCCACATACAAATGCACCTGCACCAAATTTAATTTCAATATCAAAACTAAAGTCACTATTTAATATATTATCCCCTAATAATCCGAATTCGCGTGCATCGTCAATTGCTTTTTGCAATCTCTCTATAGCTAATGGATATTCTGCTCTAATATATACAAGTCCTTTAGAAGCACCAATTGCATATCCACAAATTGCCATTGCCTCAACAATAGAGTGTGGATCTCCTTCTAATAAAGATCTGTCCATAAATGCTCCTGGGTCTCCCTCGTCTGCATTACAAACTACATATTTTTGATCAGCTTTATTTTTATATGTAAATTCCCATTTTAATCCTGTAGGGAATCCTCCTCCACCTCTTCCACGTAATCCTGATTCTTTAATGATATTAATTACATCTTGTGAAGATAATTCGGTAATAGATTTACCTAAAGCTTGATAACCTTCTCTACCAATATATTCTTCAATATTTTCTGGATCTACGAATCCACAGTTTCTTAATGCTATTCTCATTTGTTTTTTATAAAAGTCCATATGTTTTGAGTCACTAATGATCTCTTTAGTTTCTGGTACTTTATATAATAAACTTTCTATTTTTCTACCTTTTATAAGATGCTCATCAACAATTATTCTTGCATCTTCAGGCTTAACTTCTACATAGAACGTATTATCTGGTAATATTTTAACAATTGGTCCTTTTTCACAGAATCCAAAACAACCAGTTTTTAAAACTTGAACTTCATTTTCTAAACCTTTTTCTTTTAAAACTTCTTTTAAATTATCAGCAAGTTGTCCACTTCCAGAAGATAGACATCCAGTCCCTCCGCAAACAAGGACATGCATTTTATAATTTGCCATATAAAATTTACCTCCTATTATATTTTTCAAAAATTAGATTTAGCTAGATAGTTTCATATGCAACCGGTATGATTCCGTCTACTAATTCACCATTTTTTATATATTTTGTAACTATTTCATCTACTTTACTTTTATTTACATTTCCATAAACAACAGGTTCTTTATTTGGTAATGTAATCTCAACAGTTGGTTCAGAGTGGCAATACCCCATACAACCTGTTTGAGTTACTACTACATTCTTAATACCCTCTTCATTCATTTTTGTAATAAAATCTTCCATAGTTTGTTTTGCTCCTGCAGCAATACCACATGTAGCCATTGCAATTCTCACTTGGATAAGCTCTTCAATTTTGTCACCTTTTTCTCTAATATCCACTTTTTCTTGCAATTTTGCTCTAAGATTTTTTAATTCTTCTAATGACTTGATCTTAGACATATAACCTACCTCCTAATTTTATTGAAATTCTTTAAGAATTTTTGTTACATCAGTTGTTGATACTCTACCGTATACTTTTTCACCAACAAGAACTACTGGTGCTAAACCACAAGCTCCTACACATCTAAGTGAATCTATAGAGAATTTTCCATCTGCAGTAGTTTCACCAGTTTTAATGTTTAATTGTCTTTCAAATTCTTTTAATACTTTTTCAGCTCCTCTTACATAACAAGCTGTTCCCATACATACTGCTATAGGATGTTCCCCTTTAGGTGTCATTGTAAAGAATGAGTAAAAACTTACTACTCCATAAACTTGTGCAAGTGATACATCTAATTTTTCAGCTACAAATTCTTGTACTTCTTTTGGTAAATATCCAAAAATTTCTTGTGCTTTATGTAATACAGATATTAAAGCACCTTTTTTTTCTGAAATACCTTCAATGTGTTTTTCAAGTTTTGCAAAGCAATCTTTTTTTATTGAATTGTTTTCGCAATTTGCCATTAGTGACATGCCTCCTTTTATAATTTTTATGTATAATTTTGGTTCTATTTTTCACAATCTTTTACCTAATTTAACAAAAATCCATAAACAATATTATAACACAATGTTTTATTATTGTAAAGTTTTTTATATATAAATTGTGTAGTTTTACTTAAAAATGTGGTCTATAAAAAAGCACCAATTAAGTGTATAAATCATAATTGATGCTTTTAAAACTAAGCTAGTTTACCAAATTTTACTATATTATATGTATCTTTAGCAATAGCTAATTCCTCATTCGTATTTATTTTAAATACTTTTACTTTGCTATCTACTGTACTTATAAGAACAGGTTTCTTAGTACGATTTTCTTCAGTTTCAATATTTATTTTTGAATCTATATTTACCCCTAAAAATTCTAAATTTTCACAAATTTTTTCTCTTGCAATTGCCGAATTTTCACCAATTCCTCCTGTGAATACTATTGCATCTAGTCCACCTAAAGAAGCAGCATAACTACCTATATATTGTTTTATTTTATAAGTAATCATATTAAATGTTAATGTTGCTCTTTCATCACCTGCTAAATAATCATTTCTTACTTCTCTAAAATCACTGTTTTTCTCATAAATTCCAATAATTCCAGATTTTTTATTCATATAATTATCCATCTCTTTTGTATTTAAATTTCTTTTTTCCATTACATATAATACTGCTGCAGGATCCACACTTCCACATCTAGTCCCCATCATAAGTCCTTCTAATGGAGTTAATCCCATACTTGTATCTATTACTTTACCATCTTTTATAGCAGTGATACTTGATCCATTACCTAAGTGACAAGTTATAATTTTACTATTTGGTTTGTTATTTAATAATTCTATCGTTTCCTCAGATACATATTTATGTGATGTTCCGTGAAAACCATATTTTCTCACCTTTAAATCCTTATAATCTTCATATGGTAATGCATATGTAAATGCATAATCTGGCATAGTTTGATGAAATGCTGTATCAAATACAGCAACATTTGGTTTACCAGGAATAAGTTCCATACAAGATTTTACCCCTAAAATATTTGGTGGCATATGTAATGGTGCTAATTGTTCAAACTCCTCCATTTTTTTTATTACTTCATCATCTATAAGTACCGATTCTTTAAAAAATTCTTCACCATGTACTATTCTATGACCAATTGCATCAATCTCTGTTAACTCTTTTATTACACCTACTTTTTCATCTTTTAACATTGCTAACATTAATTCAATGGCTTCTTTGTGTGTTGGCATCGCTTTATTAATCTCTATCTCTTTTTCTATTTTATTTGATTTAAATTCTAAATAAGCATTATCGCCACCTAATACTCCTACTCTTTCACATATTCCTTTAGCTATTACTTCATTTTTATCCATATTATATAGCTGAAATTTAAGAGATGAACTTCCTGCATTTACTACTAAAATATCCATTAATATTCCCCTTTCTATTTTTATTATTCTACTTCTATTGATGTAATTGCTACAACGTTTACAATATCGTCAACATTACAACCACGCGATAAATCGTTTATAGGTTTACTTAATCCTTGAATTAAAGGACCATATGCATTTGCTTTTGCCAATCTTTCCACAAGTTTATAAGCAATATTCCCAGCATCTAGATTTGGAAATACTAATACATTTGCATTTCCTGCTACTTTACTATAAGGTGCTTTTTTAAGAGCTATAGAAGGTACGATTGCTGCATCCCCTTGTAATTCGCCATCATATTCAAAATCTACTTTTCTCTCGTCTAATATTTTTAATGTATTTGTAACTTTATCTACATTTTCATGTTTTGCACTTCCCATTGTAGAAAATGACAATAAAGCTACTTTAGGTACTGCACCTAAAAGTTTAACTGCTGATTCTGCTGCTGATTCTGCAATATCTGCTAATTGAGATGAATCAGGATTAGGAACTACTCCACAATCAGAGAAAATTATTACACCATTTTCACCATATTCAGTTGCTTTTGTTTCTAATATAAAACAGCTAGATACTGTTTTTAGCCCTTCTCTTGCTTTTACTACTTGTATACTTGCTCTTAAAACATCTGCTGTTGACGATACAGATCCTGCTACCATTCCATCTGCATCCCCTTTTCTTACCATCATTGCACCAAAAAATTTACTGTCTGTTGTCATTATTCTAAGTGCATCTTCATAAATAACTCCTCTTTTTTTTCTTAACTCTGTAAATTCTTCTGCATATTCATTAATTTTATCGAATTTTTTAGGGTTAATTATAGTAATCATATCACTATCTAAACAAATACCTATTTTTTTAGCATCTTCTTTAATTTCACTTTCATCACCAATTAAGATTATTTTAGCAATTTTCTCTTTAATGATTTTTTCTGTTGCCCGTAATACTCTTTCATCTTCAGGTTCTGGTAAAACAATAGTTCTAAGCTTAGATTTAGCTCTTTCTAGAATGTTTTCTATAACTGTCATAAATACTACCTCCTATATTTTTTGTATATCATATATTAACATATTTTAGTTATACTTTACAAGTTTTTTTTATAATAAATTTAATTTTAATATTATTACTATCTATTTATAACATTTTCCATTGTTGAAATACAGTCTAGGTTATAATTTATTCCATCTCGAATCCCTTCGTATAGTTGTAAGTTTTTTATAAAAATATCTTTTTCATTATTACTATTTTTTATAGATTTAAGAACATCAGATATCACATGTTGTGAAATATATCTAACTAGATTGGAAACTTCTACATTTTTATTTAAAATTTCATCTATATTATTTAATTTATCTATTTCAGAATAATTTTTTGTAGATATAGCTTTTTTAAGAATATTAATCCCTTTATTTATCTCATCTTTTACACTATTTAGTTTAATTGTCATCTCTTTTTTTGCAATATCCAATTTTTTTAAATTTGTTTTTTCATCAAACAATTGAAATATTTCATCTAAATCACTTTGTATATCTACAGTTTCATTATGGATATAACTAAAATATGTATATTTAAAACTTAAAATATCTGTATACTCAATCTTAGCTCCCCCTTCTGTTGCATCAATAACTTTAAGATTAGGTATCCTTTTTTTATCTTCGCTAATAAATTTTTCAAAATATATTTTAAAAGCAAGAAATTTTCTATCAGATAAAATTTTATCACCATAAATATCATTAATATACATTTGATGAATATCCTCTTTATTCTCAGTTCGTACATCTTTTTCATAAGTTGATCCAGATACATGAGTTTTCCCGCCTGTAAATGCTAAATCTTGTCCTATTAAAATAATCGGATTTCCTCCAATATAAACGGCAAAATCATATGCAGTTAAGGCAACGGAACCACCCATTTTTAGAAATCCTTTCTCACTAAATACATGCTCTCCCCATGCACCAACAATATTTTGTGATACAAACACTATTTTTTTCCCAGTATGATATTTTAAAATATTAGGATGTACCATTGGTTCAAATATAAGTGGAATATCACTATAATTAATGTTTTTAAAATGTTCCCAATTTGGTTCACCACCATCTAGTGCCATTACAAAATCAGGTTTTATATTTTCTTTAATTAATTTTTTCATAGATGTTCCCACAGCAATTATAATCGCTTTATTTTTTGCCCAATGTAGATATCTTATATTTTTTTCCAATGAAGGTCCAGCAGATACTATAATTACAGGTTTTTCTTTATATTTATCTTTTAAATTGTTAATACCAATTGAACTAGAAAAATAAGGCATATTAATAAAGCTATTTCTATGCCACATTTTTGAAAATTCAAAGATTGTCGAAGTATTCATAAGAATATTACTCATCTCATTTTTTAATATTTCTATAAATTTAATATATTTTAATTCATATTCATCATAATCAATTTTATGTAATATAATCTCTGTTTCTGGAGCAATACCTATTTTAAATAAAGATTCAATACTATGATTGTACTCATTAAACTCTGATGTATGATAAAAATATATATTTTCATTTAATAATATTTCACTATAATCAATATATTCAAATGATTTTTTCAACAACTCAATATTATCAATTATAATAAAAAGTTTACAATCATTCTCAATTTTATCTATAATATGTTCTACATAATATCCTAATCCAAATCCCAATAAAAGTATTAATTTTTTGTTGTCTAACTGATAATTTTCTATATATTTTTTGGCTTCTTCACTGGGTCTATACAAACTATGTAAAATTTTACCATTTAATTTTGTAGTAATTTTTTTGTCTTTCGTCTCTATAATCTTTATTTCATTTGATTTGCAAGAATTTATCATCTCTGTAAGCGAACTATTTTTTTTAACGAGTAAATCTAAATTTTTATTTAGCATTTTTTTCTCCTTATTCAAATATTGCCGAGATAAATTCATCGGCATTAAATTCTCTTAAATCATCAACACCTTCACCTACACCTATAAACTTAACTGGTTTTTTTAACTCTTCAGATACAGAGAATATTATTCCACCTTTAGATGTACCATCAAGTTTTGTAAGAATAAATCCTGTTAAATTTGTAATTTCATTAAATGCTTTTGCTTGACTTAGGCCATTTTGTCCTGTTGTTCCATCTAAAACAAGTATACTTTCATAACTTTCTTCACCTATATGGTTTTTTATTATTTTATTTATTTTTTCCAATTCCTTCATTAAATTATTCTTATTATGAAGTCTACCTGCAGTATCAATTATTGCTACATCATAACCACGATTTTTAGCAGCATTTAATGTATCATATACTACAGCACCTGGATCCGATCCTTGGCTATGTTTTATAACATCAACATTTGCTCGTTCTCCCCACTCCTCTAGTTGTTCAATTGCAGCTGCTCTAAATGTATCTGCTGCTCCTACAACTACTTTTTTCCCTTCTTTTTGTAATTTAGCTGCTATTTTTCCAATAGTCGTTGTTTTACCTACACCATTTACACCAATAACTAAAATTACATTTAATTTTCCTTTAACTATATTTAAATGATTTTCCTCTTTAATAAGAAATTCTGATAAAACAAATTTTAATACATCGTAAACTTTTTCTGGATCTGTTACTTTTTGTTTTTTTACTTCTTTTTGCAAATTATCAACAATTTTTAATGTCATCTCCATCCCAATATCAGATTGAATTAGTAACTCTTCAAGTTCCTCATACATCTCATCATCAATAACTGTTTTCCCTGTGAAAAAGTTTTTTAAATCTTTAAATAAACCTTCCCTACTTTTTAATAATTTATCTTTTAAATTTTTAAAAAATCCTTTTTTATTCTCTTTTTCTTTTTCTTCCTTTTCATATTTTTCTTTCCTTTTAGAAAGCATATCTCTTGCTTTTAAACTTAGATTTACATCCTCTTTTTCATATTTAATTTTCTCTTCTGGATCTATATTTGTTTTTGTATTATTTTTTTCTTCGATAATATTCTCTTTTACATTATTTAAATCAGTTTTTTTAATATTCTCTACACTATAAATAGTATCCTTCTTATTATTCAAATCAGTTCCTTTAATAACCTCTTTATCTACTTTTTTATTATCTACTTTTTTATTATCTAATTTTTT
>JAAYPW010000115.1 GCA_012519615.1 Fusobacteriota bacterium | reverse complement strand
TAATTTAATTTTTTCTTTATACATAATAGCATCTACAATTTCAATAATTTCTTCAATATTTTTATTTACATTAGTTTGATTTATTTCTAATACTCCATGGCTGACTTTTATTGCAATATTACAAGTTTTTAATTTAATTTTTGATAATTTAGTAATTATATTTTGCCAAACATTTTCAGCTTGTATCTCATTACACTCAGGTAAAATAATTAAAAATTCATCTCCCCCTAATCTAGATAACATATCAGTTTTTCTTATTGATTCCATAATTTCTTGTGATACAGTATTAATTAACTCATCTCCAGCATTATGACCAAAATTATCATTAACTAATTTCAGATCATTTATATCTACATATATTATAGAAAAAAAGTTTTTTTCATGTCTACATTTATTTATATAGAATTTTAAAAACTCAAGTCCCATACGTCTATTATAAGAACCAGTAAGAGTGTCTTTTGTAGCATAATATTCTAATTTCTCATGAACTTTTTTTATTTCAGTTATATCTTCTTTTATTGCAATATAATATATTATATCTTTTTTATCATTCAAAATTGGCGAAATAAGATTTTTTTCATGATACAGATCACCATTTTTCTTTTTATTAATAAATTCTCCTTGCCAATCTTTTTTATTTTTAAGTGTTTCCCACATTTCATCATACACATTTTTTTCATTCAACCCACTTGCTAAGATATTAAGACTTTTTCCTAATATTTCGTCTTTTTCATATCCTGTTACCTGTTCAAATTTTTTATTTGCGTAAACAATATTTCCATCTAGATTTGTAATTACAATCATTGCATAATTATATTCTATTCCTTTATAATAAATTTTTAACTGTTCTTCTGCTGTTTTCCATTCATTTGTATCAGTAATATATCCGACCATTTTTATAGGAATATTATCTTCATTAAAGACTGCTTTACCTCTATCCATTATCCATCTGTAATTACCATCTTTACATTTTATTTTATATTCAATATTATAATATTTGCTTTTTTGAGAAAAATGTTTTTTTAAGGCAATTTTAACTTCTTCAATATAATCAGGATGGATAATATTACTTTCTAATAAATAATGAGTTTCGTTAAATTCATCAATATCGTATCCTAAAATTTCTTTCCAACGATTGGAGTAATACATTCTATCTTTTTCAAAATCCCATATCCATAATCCATCTCTAGCACCTTCAATAGCTAATTCGAGATTTTCTTTTTCAATTTCCATATTTTTAAAATTATTTATTTTAATATTTTTTACTCTCAGTGCAAAGGATATTCTTATAATTACACCAAATAATATCACCATAATAATATATAATATTAAATTTTGTAAATAATATTTTTTAAGTTTATCATTTTTTATAATTAAATGATCTACTTCAAAAACAAGTTTAACTTTATTACTGTCATTATAATTTAAATAAGTCCAAAAAACATAAGAATTATTTTTTTTCTTTTTATAACCTGAATTTTCTTTTAATATATTTTTATTAATTATATTTTCATCTAAAAAATATTCTACATCATTTTTATATAAATAATTGCCATTTTCCTCTAAAATATATACTTTTGGATTATTCATATTTTTTATAAATAAGTCAATTTCTGAAAGAAAAATTTCATTTAAATCAAAAAAAGCTACAATACAATTATATATATCTGATTTAAAAACAAACGGAAGAATACGTTTATTCTTATAAATAACTACATTTTCTATTTTATTTTTTTTACTAATATTTTGATTTTTAAGACAGTATTCATATGCTAAATCATAAAAATCCTCGTCGGAAAGTTTTTTTGTAAAAAGATTATTATTAAACATATAAACACTAAATATTTTTTTGTGTTTTAAAACACGAAATCTCTGTAATACATCATGATTTGTTGGATGAAATTCTGTAAAATGATTAAAAATAATATTAATTTCATCAATTTCTAATAATAATTCCTTGTATAATTCTTTTTCAATTTCTTTAATTAAATATATTTTTTCATTAAAAACAATCTTGTCCATCTCATTCTTTATTCTTATATTATTTGCAAATAATATTAATATAATTAATATAATAAAACCTACAAATATATATCTATATGATATTATCTTTTTTTTAATGTACATAAAACCACCTCTATAATTATTATATATTTATTTTAATATTATACTAAAAATAGTATTAATTTCCTTTTATTTTTTATATATATTTTGTACTAAAAAAAGGAGTAATTAAATTATTACTCCTTTTTTATTATTTATTTTACCAGTTCAATTAAAATTATATTGTTTTCACCAGTAAATTCAACTTTTCCATTAATAACTTTAGCTGTTTCACCGTTATATGCATTTCTTAAATTTGTCCCATCTTTAAATGCTGTGCCTACATCAACAGAGTTTTTACCATTTACATTTATTTTAATTATAACTTTATTATCTTTCCATTCTCGTAGAAATGTATCTGTAGCTATCTCTGTTTGAGTACCTGCTCCAACTGCTGGGTTCATACTTCTAAACTTACCAACTTTTTGCCAATGCGATAATTTATCTTCATTTGCACCCCATACATAATCAGATCTTACCTCATGGTCTGGGTCACTACATTTAGGCCCTCGTGGTCTATCATTTTCATCCCCATAGTAAATTTGTACTGGTCCTGGATTTAATACAAGTGCTGTACCAGCGGGGATACAACTTGCTCCTTTACCAAAAAATCCTACTGATCCCATATCATGTGAATTTAAATATGGTATAACTTTATTAGTTGCCTCTGAATAAGCTTGCCATGTCCCACCTAAGTCACCAGAACCATTTTTTATTGGAAATCCAAAATCGATCATTGCATCAAATCCATTTTCATACATTCCTTTATCCCATCCTAGTTTAAAATCCCAGAATTCCCCAAACATGTAGAAATCTTCTGTCCATTTTGAACCAACTGAATTAGGATTATTTTGTCTCCATTTTTTAAGAGCTGCATTTGCTTCCTCTTTTAATTGTTTCCATCTAAATAATTCTACGTGTTTAACAGTATCACATCTAAATCCGTCAATACCAAATTCCTCAACCCAAGCAGCTAAACTTTTTATAATATAATCAGCTGGTGCAATTTTAGAATTAGGATCTCTATATTTTTTTGCAGCTGGTACAATCCAATCTTCGAAGCCTGTTACTTCTCTACCCCATTTAGTTTTTAATATTGGTGCAATATTTACAGGAGTAGTTACTTCTGTTCTAATATCTGGTAATCCTGCAAGAGGTGATTCAATTTCACTTCCGTCACCAGCATCATAACCTGCAATACCTGCTCTTACCCAATCAGGTCCCCACCAATTTAACCAATCTGTAATTGGAGTTGGATTTTTACCTGTACTTGTTTGATCTGCTTCATAATAAACTACCGTTTCATGATGACTTTGCCATCCAGTAGGAGAAAGTGGATGCATCCAATCACGATCTGTAATTACAGCTTTATCATAAGATGCAAATCCGTAATCTACCATGTCCATTGCTGAATTATATCCAACATGATTAACAACTATATCCATTATTACTCTTATTCCATGTTCATGAGCTGTGTCAACAAATTTTCTTATTTCATCAACTGTACCCATATTTTTATCTGCTGCAGTCCAATCTAGTCCATAATAACCATGATAAGCATAATGTGGGAAATCTCCACTTCCTCCACCAACCCATCCATGTATTTGTTCATACAATGCTGTTACCCATATTGCGTTTACACCTAATTCATCAAAATATCCCTCTTCAATTTTTTCTGTTAATCCTGCAACGTCTCCACCATGGAATGTTGCAATATCTAATGGATCTGCACCAATTTTATTTTTTCTACCATAAGAATTATCATTACTTGGATTTCCATTATAAAATCGATCTGTTAATACGAAGTATATAAGTGCATTATCCCAAGTAAATTCACCACGCGGCACAGTATACTCATCATCCCTTTTGATTTCAACAGTTTTTTCAGATGTACCTAATGAATTTGATGCTGTAACCTTAATTGTTGCAGTACTATTATTAGGAATAGTTTCTGAAAATATTAATTCGGTTTTTTCACCTGTTAAAGTTATCGGTTTTGAAGTTCCATCAACTGTAATTGTTGCAGATTTTGAATCTATTGTTGCGTTTCTAACTGTAACAGAAATTACAATTTTTCTTTTACCATTTTTATCTGAATATGTACCAGAACCCGGTGTAATACTTATTTCTGGTTTTGTTGGTTCATATGGATCGACATTATATTTTCCACCAGTTGCATCAACCCAAGTAGTTTGGCTAATTGACTGGTCTGTACCTCCTTGACCATTTAATATATAACTTCCAGAGTCTACAAATCCAAAATCCAGTACATACCAAGTTTTCCCATTTGTTACAATTGTTTTATCTAATTGTTTTCCAGGCCAACCACCATTTACTGTAATTACTTCACCATTTACAACAGTCCAACCATAAACAACTTGATTTTTTTCTAAGTACAATTTTAAAGATGAGATTGTATCATCTCTTTCAATACTTACAACTTTTGTAACAGTTCCTTGTGAATTACTAGCAGTAATTTCAAGTAATCCAGAGTCTCCGTCATTTATATAATCAGAAATTTTAAAACTAGCTTCTGTATTACTATATGGAATTTTTTTTCCATTAAACAAAATATTCTCAGTATCAACTGTATTATTAATTGCAGTAATTTCCACTGATATAGAAGTATCACCGTTATATTTTCCATCAACTAATCCAACCGTTATAATTGGTTTTGATGGTTCATATGGGTTTGCTTTATGTATTTTTTTATCCGATGTAATCCATATACTTTCAGATGTAGTTAAATCAGCAGATTGTCCACCAATGAAATGTATATAATTAAGTGATTTAATCTCACTACCAAAATTATAATAATAAAATTTTCCTTCTTGTTCTGTTAAATCTTTTCCTGGCCACGCACCAAGCAATTTAACTTCACTTGCTCCACTTCCTGTCCACGCATATAATCTCGGTGCAGTTGTTGATTCGATATAAATTATTAAATCTTGTTTTGTTTCCTCTTCAGCTATAATAATATTAATAGTTTTTAATTTTCCATTTACACTTGTTGCAGTTAAGACAGTTGTACCTACATTATTAGCAGTTATACTAATTGTTGTATCATTTATATTTGTAATACTAATATTGTTATTATTTGTTGTCCAAATTATTTTTTTATTTGCTGCATTTTCTGGAATAACATTTCCATATACATTTAATGTATCCCCTATTTTTAGAGTTTGTTTATCAATAACAATATTAATATCTTTTACTTCAATATTTAAATCATCTATAGGTTTTATTTTTCCAAAGTTATGTGCAAATACAACTAAATCCTCTATACCTATAAATCCATCACCGGCTAAATTACAATAAATTTCTCCCCATTTATTTGTACCTTTTGATGATGGTGCAATATCATATATACTATTTTTTTTATTAAAATTTTCTGTAAATATAGAAAAGTCATTTAAATCAACAATACCATTTTCATCATAATCTCCTAATAAGATATTGTTCAGATTTTTTTTGATATTATCCTCAACAAATACATCCTCTAATGTAACAATTCTTACAATTTTAATATTAATATTATCAAAGTTATCTCTTAAAAGTTTAAATTTAATATTGTTATCAATGCTATTTAAGTTTGATACATTAATAGTAATTACATCATTATTTTTTTCAATAATTGATAAAAATTCATTAGACACAAAAATATCATCTTTTTCAATATCACCTTTAATCTCAATTTGTGTAGCTAAATGTTTTTTATTTGTAAGTATCTCAATTTCGTTTTTTCCTTTTATTGCTGATAGACCTTTTTCAAGTTTAATATTGTTTTCACTATTACTATTAAAACAACCTGTTAGAATAAGAAAAACTAGTGTAAATAAAAAATAATTTTTTTCAATTTAATCCCCCTTTTTAATATTTTTATATAAATTATTTTTACAATTAAAGTATTAGCAATTTATTTTCATTTATTGTATTTCCTTCCATTTTTCAATTTCATAAAATTTATCATCTGTAAGATATAACGGAGATTTTTTCGGAACAAATTGTCTAATCTTTACATATTTAACTACGCTTATAGAATATATACCTATTCTATGTAGTACTTTTTTCTTATGTTTATCGCTGATATATATAACAAACATTTTATTTGCATTACCTGTGGAATTTAATTGAAATTCAAATTTATCAAGAATAGTTTTATTTCCATCTTTTATAAAATAATTTAATTTTTTGGGTAATTTATACTTTTTATTATAGCGTGGACCTTTTGCAGTTATTACTTTGTTATTAAAATCTAGTACAATATTAGAACGTTCACCAGAATTTAAACAGTGTAATGCTGCATTATCTATAAATAGATTAAATTCAATACGTATTCTATTTAATTCTCTTTTCTCCATATCCCCAAATTGCATAATACCAAATGATGTAATTATCATAATAATTGCCATTGATAAAACTAATTCAAGTACAGTAAATCCATTTTTCATAATATTTCACCTCACATATATTAACTATATATTTAGTTATTGCTTTTTTTTTATTTTTTTTTAGTTTTTTTAAATAAAAAAAAGACCACAATTTTAGTGGTCTTTTTTTATTTTATTTATAATAATTTTCTATCTCTTCATAATTTGAAAATTGCTTATTATATAGATAGATTGGTTCTTTTATTGAAATACTTGTTTTTCTATCTTTTATTGCTTCTACCATAAATAAAATAGCATCTTTTCCTTCTTTTGAGTATATAAAACGCAGTCTTTTTATATTAAAGTTATTCATTGTAAGTGTAGTTATAACATGCTCAAACCTTTTTAATCTATGAATTATATTTAAGCTACCCCCACTTTTAAGTAACCGTTTTGATGATTTTACAAACTCCTCAAAATTAAGCTTTAATTCGTATCTAGAAATTGCTTTTTCATGATTTTCACTTATTTTTCCCTCGTCAAGTTTCATATAAGGTGGATTTGACACTATTAAATCAACTGATATATTTTTATCTATATCCTTTATATCACTATTTATAATTTCAATTTTCTCTGACAAATTATTTAACTTAATACTTCTTAGTGCCATATTTGCAATATTTTCTTGTATTTCAACACCGTATATTTTATTTATATTTTTCTCTTCTGATAAAAGAAGTGGTATAATTCCCGTACCAGTCCCTATATCTAAAATAGTTTTTATATTTTTCAACTCTAAAAAGTTAGCAATTAAAACAGCATCAATTGCAAAACGAAATCCATATTTTTTCTGTATAATCTTCTTATTAACTTTGTTTAATGTGTCAAGTGTTTCATCATCATGAATTTCAATCATAAAAAAACTCCTTAAATTTTTTCTGCTGCTTGATAATCTTCAACAAGATCTTTATGTTCATCTTCACTATCAACAGGTTTTTCTTTAAGCAAATTAGCCTCGTTAATATCAAACTCAACATCTTTTAAATCAATTTTATTAATCCCCTTGCCTACAATATCTACATATAAATAACCATTTAGAGGATTTAGACTTGTTACTCTTCCATTACCTAATTTTGTAGTTACATTTTGTCCAATTGCAGGATAACTTTTTAATTCCTCTTCATACTGCTCATTTTCATATTTAATACAACATAGTAATCTACCACATATACCTGATATTTTTGATGGATTTATTACAAGTCCCTGATCTCTTGCCATTTTTATAGCAATTGAATCAAATTTATTTATAAATAATCTACAACAAAGTTCCTTTCCACATACTCCTACTTCACCAACTATTCTTGCTTCATCTCTTACGCCGATTTGTCTTAGTTCAATACGAAGTTTAAATATAGCAGCTAAATCTTTTACAAGTGCTCTAAAATCAATTCTTCCCTCTGCTGTGAAATAAAATATCAGTTTTGTTTTATCAAATGTATATTCAGATTTAATTAATTTCATTGGTAAATTATGTAGTGTAATTTTTTCTCTACATATTATAAATGCATTTTTAGCCTCATTTTTTAATACATTATATCTTTCTATATCATCAGTTGTTGCTTTTCGAATCACAGCCTTTAAAGGTAGTACAAGTACCTCTTCCTCGTATTCTCTTGTCTCAGCATATACTTTACCAAGTTCCATTCCTCTAGCAGTATCTACAATTACCATATCCCCTTTTTTGTAATCTATATTGTCTTTATTCTCAAAAAAATATCTTTTTTTTGTTATTTCAAAAATTACACCAATAACCTTATATTTCATAATCTCCTCCTATATTTTATTGAATTAAACCTTTGCTTGATGGTAGTTTATCACTTGTTATTTTTACAGCTTCTTTAAGCGATCTTGCAAATGCTTTAAAAATAGCTTCAATAATATGATGTACATTTTTCCCTTTTAAAACATCTATATGTAAGTTTATACCTCCATTATAAGCAATTGAATAAAAAAATTCTTCAACAAGCTCAGTATCAAATGTACCAACTTTTTCTGATTTAAATTCATAATCAAATGATAAAAAACCTCTACCACTTAAATCTAATGAAACTCTAGCCAATGTTTCCATCATTGGTATATGAATTGTACTATATCTATTTATTCCTATTTTATTTCCTAATGTTTCCTTTATAGCTTGACCTATGACTATTGCAATATCTTCTGTTGTATGATGATAATCTACCTCTATATCACCTTTTGCTGTACACTCAATGTCAAAGTCTCCATGTTTAGCTAATAATTCTAACATATGATCCAAAAATCCTATTCCTGTATTTAAATTAGTATTTCCTGTACCGTCTAGATTGAAATATAATGAAATTTCTGTTTCTTTAGTTTTTCTTTCTATTTTTATATCTCTCTTCATAGCTATTCCTCCAAATATTTATTTATCTATTATATCTTATCACATAATACAATTATTTAAAACAACTTTTTTTATAAAATACCATTTTCTAAGAAACTATAATGCCCTTCACTAGATACAATAATATGATCTAATAGATTTATCTCTAAATTATTTAAAATTTCTTTACATTTATTAGTAAAATTAATATCTGAAAGTGATGGTTTTAAGCTTCCAGATGGATGATTATGAGCAAAAATAACTGATTTTGCATCAAATTTAAATATCTTTTTAATTAGTTCTCGTATGTATATACTACTTCTATCTATTGTGCCTTTAAACAATATCTCATCATATACAAGTTGATTATTTGTATTTAATAAAATTATTTTAAAATACTCTAATTCTTTATTATCAATATTAAGTTTTAGATAGTCTACTAATTCCTTAGTACAATTTATATATACTTTTTCATATAAAGATATTTGTGTACAAATTTTTGTAATATCTTTAATTAATCTAAGAAAAATATATGTATTTCTTCCTAAACCATCAATTTCTAATAAATTTTCCTCTTTAGCATCAAATAATTCTTTTATATTTTTATTTTTTTTAAGTAACTCTTTTGCAATCGGTTTACAGTTTTTTCTAGGGATAGAGTAAGTAAGTAATAATTCTAAAATTTCATAATCATGTAATGAATCGATTCCATTTTTATAGTATTTTTCCCGTAATCTATTACGATGGCCCAAATCTAAATTAGTCAATATAATTTCTCCTTTATTATAATATTTATATTTTAAATTCTTTTTTCAAAATATCAATCAAGATTTCTTTTTCGGTAATTTCTTCATCTAATTGAATTAAAAATATATAATCTAAGATTTTTTTAAATAATGGACCTTTTTTATATCCAATTATTTCTAAATCCTTACCACTTATTATATTGACTTTATTTTTAATTTTTTTAAAAAAATTATTAATATTATCTTTTAATATATTATTATCTGTTCTAAAATATATTATAAGTATTGTTTCATCGCATAAAGAAAAAAGATTATTATATATATCAGAATTTTTAGATTTAATACTTAGATTATTTACAACTTTATCACATATTAATTTGTCTTTAATAAATTTTTTTATAAATTTTTCACTAAATACAAATTTATCCAGTATTTTTTCCTGCTCAATAATATTTAAATCATCTATTAACAATAAAAAATATAATAACCATTTTTCAATATTTAAATGAATAATTACATCCTCATTTAAAGAAATTAGTTTAAGTTTTTCAATAAGTTCATCTGTAATTTTTATATTTTTATTAATTGTTAATAGTATATTATATTTAGAAAGTAAGTTTATTGATTCTATTACATTTTTTTCACTAAAAATTAACTGAAATTCATCTTTTACACGTTTCCAAGTTAATTTATCAAGAAAATTATTATTAATTGCATCTAAAATATATTTCTCAGTATCTAATTCAATTTTAAAACCATATCTTGATTGAAAACGAATTGCTCGAATAATCCTAGTTGGATCTTCAATAAAACTTAAACTATGTAAAACTCGAATTTGTTTATTTTTTAAATCTTCTAATCCGTTAAAATAATCAATAAGTTTTCCGAAGTTCTCGTAACTCATATCGATTGCCATTGCATTTATAGTAAAATCACGTCTATATAAATCTTGTTTAATATTACTGTACTCTACTACAGGTAATGATGTTGGATACTCGTAAAATTCAATTCTTGATGTAGCAATATCGATATTAAGTCCGTTTTTCAAATTAATTGTTGCTGTTTTAAATTTATCATGTATTACTAGATTTTCGCCATTTAGTATCTTATTTAATTCTATTGCAAATGATACTCCATCTCCTTCAACAACTAAATCTAAATCAGAATTTTTTATATTTAGTATTATATCTCTTACAATTCCACCAACAAGATACGCTTTCTCTTTTCGTACATTTGAGATATAGGATATTTTTTTTAAAATATCTAAGAGTTCATCATCTATATTAGATTTAATTTTACTTTTAATATTTTCTTTAAAGATTGTTTCCTTTTTATAATTATAATTTTCAAAATCATGTATATTTTTAAGCAAATCAGTTCTTGTTACAATACCAATAACATGCTTCTCTCTATTTATAATTACAATTCTTCCAATATTATTTTCAATCATGGATCTCTTTATCTCATCAATTTTGGAATCACTATAAAATGTAAAAACATTAGTAACCATATATGCTCTTACCGGTGCATTTCCAAATCCATGAATTATTGCTTTATCAGTATCACGTCTACTTATTATACCAATTAATTTATCATTTTCAGTTACAGGGATACCATTATACCCAAAACGGGTCATTATTTTATATGCATCTTTAATTTTTAACTCTTTATCAATTGTTTTAACAGGCTGTTGCATAATATCTTTTGCTCTAATATCAATTATTGTATCATTTAGAATTTTATCTTTTAAAACACTGTATACCTCTGTAATATTGATATCTTTTACAATTGCAACTGCTGCGTCAAAATGACCACTACCACCAAATACTGATAATATTTTATTTACATTAATATGTGAGCTAGAGCTTCTGCCAATAATATATATTTTTTCTTTGTTTCCATATACAACAAAGGCCCCAGTTACATTTTCTACATCTTTAATTTTATTTATAATTACATCAAATCCATAAATAAAATCATCAGATTCATAATAACTTAAAAAAATTGTATCAAGAGAAATTTTTAAAATTTCTCCCTGCTTTAATAACTCTAGAAAAACTCTAAATTGTTTTTTTTCTAGTCTTTTATTAATATATTCACTTACAATTTTAAGACTTGCACCTTTTTCAAGTAAAAATGTTGCCATTTTCATATCAATTGGTTTTGTCCGACTATATAATAAGGAACCTGTATCTTCATATATTCCCATCATAAATATTGTTGGTTCATGCCCTATTAGACTAATTTCACCATTTTTATTAATAATTTCTTCTAATAATAAAGATGTATTGGAACCATAGTTTTTATGAATAATTTTCGCTTTTTTTAAAAACGGATTATTTTTATCAATATTATGGTGATCATATATAATAATATCAACATTATCTTTTTTATAAATTTCACCAAATTTCCCTAATTTATTAGGTAGGTTTGTATCTACAATTATTATTTTTTTTATTTTATCAATATCAATCTCTTTCGAACGATGTATATTAAAATGATTTTGATACAGTACAATTAATTCATTAACATTTTTATTAGTATTTCCTGGTAATACCAATTTAGCATTTGGATATATTTTTTTTGCCAAAAGCATAGATGCAAGTCCATCGAGGTCAAGATTAGTATGACTAATAATTATCTCCATAATGCTCACTTCCTTAAATTATAATTTTTTACGAATCATATCATATACTTTAAGATTATTATCTGTTTTTATTTTAATAATTGTATTTGGATGTGCAATTTTAATAAGTTCATCATTTTCATTATTTATCATTTCTGGCATAATAAATTGATATGGTGCATAAGTTTGTGTAATTACTTCTAGTTCTTCTCCAGTAGTTAATCTATTTCTTACCTCTAAAATATAGGTATTATCTTCTAACTTTTCGATTACTTTTGCAACTAATTGATGAGTTTGACTATAAGATGAATTAGTGTTATAATTTTGTGAATTTTCGTTAGGTAAACCAAGATAAAATCCACTGGTAAAAGAACGATTACTTGTACCTTTAAGTTCTTCAATCCAATTTGGATCAAATTTATAGTTACCATTAGTATAACTATCAATTGCATTTCTATATACTTTTACAACATTTGCACCGTAATAGATCCCTTTCATACGTCCTTCTATTTTTAGACTATCTATACCAATATCTAGTATTTGATCTATAAATTCTATAGAACATAAATCCTTTGAATTAAAAATATATGTTCCTCTATCGTCTTCAAAAACAGGAAAATACTCGCCTGGGCGTTTTTCCTCCATTAAAGAGTAGTTCCATCTACAAGGATGAGCACATGCTCCTCTATTTGCATCACGCGAAGCCATATAGTTACTCATAAGACATCTACCTGATATTGAGATACACATTGCTCCGTGAATAAACATCTCAAGTTCTACATCAGGAACTTTCTCTCTTATTGTTTTAATATCATTTAAAGAAACTTCTCTAGCAAGTACAACACGCTTTGCACCTAACCTTTTCCAAAAGGCAACACTTCTCCAATTTGTATTACTTGCTTGTGTACTAATACTTATATTTAAATTAGAATTTTCTTTTACTAATTCAAATACTCCTAAATCTGCCACAATTACTCCATCTACATTTATACTAGATAAATATTTAATATAATCCGCCATTATATCAATTTCACTATTATGAGGAATAATATTTAATGTAATATATACTTTTTTTCCTTGTACATGCGCATAGTCTACAGCTTTTTTCAAGTCTTCATCATCAAAATTTCCTGAAAGTGCTCTTAAATTAAATGATTTTCCACCAATATAAGCAGCATCTGCACCATAATGAAAAACCATCTCTAATTTTTCCATATTTCCTGCTGGAGCTAATAACTCTATTTTTTTCATATTTCTTCCTTTCATATTTAAATTATATTTTATATACTTGAATTATACTATATTAAGTTAATTTTTTCAATATTAATATTAATTTCAATATAAAAAAGGCGATATAGATATTAAATTCTACTTCGCCTAAAATTTTAATAATTATTTTCTACTATCTAAATTTCATCGGATTAATAGGTTTATCACTTTCTCTAATTTCATAATGTAAATGTGGTCCTGTTACTCTTCCAGTTTTACCACTGTATCCTATAAGTTCTCCTCTTTTTACAGTAGAACCTTGTTTTGCAATTAATTTATCTAAATGTCCATATCTTGTAGAATAACCTCTACTATGCTCAATTTTAATAAGATTCCCATAACCTGATGCCCAACCGGAATATGATATTTTCCCATCATCTGCTGCATATATTGGTGTACCTACACCAGCTCTTAAATCTACACCAGCATGAAATATATATCTTTTTAAAACAGGATGCATTCTTGAACCAAAAGGACTTGTCACCCCATTCCATTTAATTGGCCAAATAAAATTATTATTAGACACAACATTATTCGATTTTATATTAGATTGCTTTTTAATATCATTTTTTACAAAATTTAAATCTGGATTTTTAATAAAAATCCTTTGTCCTATAAATAGTGTTGTTGTTTCTAAATTATTTTCTTTGATAATATCATCAGTTTTTACACCGTATCTTTTAGCAAGTTTAATAAGCGAATCCCCTTTTTGAACTTTATAATGAATGCCATTTTCTGATAATATTTTTAATTTTTGACCAATTTTAATAACACCATTACCTACTTCTGGATTATTTGCAACTAATACATCTATATTTTGACCGATTTTTTTTGCTATTCTATAAAGAGAGTCACCCTCAATAACAGTATAATATTCTATTGATATCTTTTTTATATCTTCTTCCTCTTTTTTTAAATCCTCTAAAACATAATCTACTTCATCTATATAATTATTTGTATCTTCAATTGTTTTATCTAATTCATTAAGATTATATTCTTTTTGAAAAATAAATACTTGTTCCACATCAATAAATTTTAATCCACTCTCATTTATATTTGTTAAGTCCGTTGTTTCATATGCACTTAAATCATCTGTACCTGACGAATAAATAACAGCGCCAGTTTTAAATGAAAAAAATAGAAATACGAAAAAAAATAGAATACTCATAGTAAAAGATATTCTTCTTAACAATGTATTTGACATTTTATCTCACACCCTTTGAAAAATGATTTAGCAAATCATCGTTATTCTTTGTATTTTTAATAAGTTCTATAAATTTTTTTGAAGAATCTGCTGTTGTATCATTAGCAATTAAGTTTCTAAAATTCCAAATTGCTTCTAATTCTTTTTCTGAAATAAGCAATTCTTCTCTTCGTGTACCAGATCTTTTTACATCTATCGCAGGAAATATCCGTAACTCTGCTAAATGTCTATCTAAATGTATCTCCATATTTCCTGTACCTTTAAATTCTTCGTATATTACATCATCCATTTTACTCCCTGTATCAACTAAAGCTGTTGCAATAATTGTTAGACTGCCTCCATTTTTAATATTTCTAGCAGCACCAAAAAACTTCTTTGGAAAGTATAATGCCGCCGGATCAATCCCACCTGATATAAGTTTACCACTTGATGGTACAATTATATTATATGATCTTGCAAGTCGAGTAAGACTATCCATTAATATAAATATATCTTTCCCCTCTTCCACAAGACGTTTTGCTTTTTCTAAAACCATCTCAGTTACTTTCAGATGATTATGGGGTTCTTCATCGAATGTTGATGCGAAAACTTCAGCATCTTTTACATTATTTTTTATATCTGTAACTTCTTCTGGTCTTTCATCAATAAGTAAAATCCATAGCTTTAAATCAGGATAATTTTCAATAATGCTATTTGCCATTTGACTAATTAGGATAGTTTTACCTGCTTTAGGTGGTGCTACAATTAAACCTCTTTGTCCTTTACCAATTGGTGCAATAAGATCTATCATCCTACCTGATAAATTCTCTTTTAAATTAGTTTCTAAATGAATTTTTTCTGTTGGATATGATGGCAATAAGTCATCAAATTTAGGTCTTGATTTAGCTTTCTCTAATAAATCTCCATTAACCAAGATTATTTTTAATATAGCATAATTTTTTTCTTCTCCAACAGGTTCTCTAATCTCACCAATAATTATGTCCCCTATTCTTAATGCAAATTTTTTTATTTGTGATGCAGAAAGATAGATATCTTGTACTACATTACTTTGTCTAAGAAATCCATAACCGTCTGGTAAAATGTCTAATTCTCCACAACCAATTAATATTTTTTCATCTTCACCTTTTTTTTCAATTAACTTCATTATTAATTCATCTTTTTTATATTTATAAATTTTATCCATCCCAACATTTTGTGCAAGCTCTGTTAAATCTTTTAACTTTAAGTTTGCAATTTCATCAAATTTAAATTTATTTAATTTCATACTATACCCCTCTAATATTTAAGTATAAAATCAATCTAGATATCACCTAATTCTAAATACGTTTTTATACTAGCTATAAATCCTCTTGTATTAAATGGCTTAGAAATAAAACCATTTGCACCTGCATCAAATGATTTTTTCTTATCAACAGCATTTGTTTTAGCTGTGAACATCACTATTGGAACACTTTTTAATTCATCAATTTCTCTTATCATCCCACATAATTCCACACCATTTATAACAGGCATCATGATATCTAAAAGGATTAAATCAGGAATCGGTCTATGTTTTTTTAATAATTTAAGCCCCTCTTCTCCATTACGCGCTATTAATGTTTTAAATCCTTCTCCTTTTAACATTGTTTCCACTGTATCAACAACATCATACTCATCATCTATTAAAAGAATTGTTTTCTCCATAATCTCCACCTCTATAAAAACTTAAACACTTCATTATTTTTTTAAATAGAATAGCTTTACTTCACCAGGATTTAAATTATATTCTAAATTATCAGGTACGTTATCCATTCTATAACCATGAGAAATATCAATTACATTAGATCCTCCCATTAATCCATAAATACCATTAATTTTAGCAACTTCACTATTGTATTGATTACCATTTGATATAACTAACACTTTCTCTGTTCCGCCTAAATTATATTTTGTAAATCCCACAATATTATTATTGTTAAAATTAACTAAATTAATCATATTATCTTCTAAAAGTACATCATATTTAGATTTAATCTCGTTTATTTTCGCAATATCTTCTGATATATCATACGATGGTTCCTCCCACCATGTTGGATTTGTTTGTACTACATCAATTTTTCTTTTAAATCCATATTCATATCCGATTGTTGTAGCAATACTAGAACTAAAATAAGCACATAGAGCATATTTATTAATCGCCATATTTTTATTTCCATTTATCTCTGTAGAATATCTAATTGTATCATGATTTTCAGGGAAACTAAGCGATGGATATTTCCCTGCCCAAGTAGAATAATCTTTTAAAAACCAATCTGATTTTAAATCCCACCACTTAAAGCTACTCATAACATAGTCAAACCCTGAATCTGCAACTTCTGCTAATATTTTTGGAGTACATTGGTCTCCTAGTGTTTCAGCTAAAAATATTGTGTCTGGATATCTATTTTTTACGTTTTGTATTAAAAATTTCCACAGGCTAGTAGGTACATGATAAGCAGCGTCACATCTAAATCCTCTAACACCTAAACCACAATAGAATAAAGTCATATCTAACCAGTATTCCCATAAATTATCTTTATCTAATGAATTTTCATTGTCTATCTGAGCTAAATCTCCCCATGTAATATAATTTGTACCATCTAACGTTCCTGGATTTTTTATTGAACCATCTTCGTTTTTAAGATACCAATTTGGATGATCTTTTGTAAGATGCGAATCAACTGCTGTATGATTAATTACAAGGTCAAACATTACATTTAAACCATGATTATTTGCTTCAGTACATACTTTTTTAAGTAGTTCATTTCCTAACGGTTTTTCTTCTTCAATTTTATCAAAATTATACTCACCGGTTACAAATAGAGGGTGGTAACCATAATAATCTTTAATTGCATAATCTGATCCAGAAAATCCTGGTGCATTTATTGGATTAACATATATCCAATCAAAATTCATCTTTTTAATTCTGTCAAAGTGTGTAATCCATTTTTCCATACTACCTACTAATTTTGGATATAAATTGTAAACTCTAATCCCTTTTCTCATAACTTCCTCCCACTATATTAAAATTATATTATTTTACCATACAATGTCCATGTTTTAGCGTCGTATATTTTTACCTTCACAAACTCACCTACATTTTTTTGATCACTTTTTAAGATTACAATTTTATTTTCATCTGTTCTCCCTGAATAATTTTCAGGATTTTTAGGTGTAGGACCTTCTACTAATACTTCTACTATTTTTCCAATATATTTTTCATTTTGTAATTTTGATTTCTTTGCTTGTAAATCAATTAACTTTTGCAATCTTGCTTTTTTTTCTGATTCATCTATTTGTCCATCCATTGTAGCTGCAGGTGTACCTTGACGTTTAGAATACATAAACATATACGAATTGTCAAATTCAACTTGTTCTACAACATCAAAAGTGTCATTAAAATTATTATCTGTCTCATTCGGAAATCCAACAATAATATCAGTACTTAAAGATATATCTGGTATCTTATTTTTTATTTTTTCTATTAAATATAAATATTCCTCTTTTGTATAACCACGATTCATCATTTTAAGAACATCTGTTGAACCAGCTTGTATAGGTAAATGTATATTTTTACATATTTTATCTTCATTTTTTATAACTTCTATAAGTTCATCTGTGAAGTCACGTGGATGTGGCGACATAAATCGTAATCTAAATTTTTTATCAATTTTACATATTTCTTTTAGTAAATCTGTAAAATTAACATTTTCATCTAATCCTTTTCCATAAGAGTTTACATTTTGACCAAGTAAGTATATCTCCTTATATCCTTTATCTAAATAATGATTTATTTCATCAATAACCTCATTTATAGGTACACTTCTTTCACGACCACGTACATAAGGAACAATACAATATGTACAGAAGTTGTTGCAACCATATGTAATAGAAATATACGCAGTTATTTTCGAATCAAAATCTGCATATACTTTATCTGGTAATTTATCTTCATCATAAGTGTAATTAATATGCTTTACATCTTCATTTTCAATTGTTTCAAGAAGTTGTGGTATTTTTCCAATATTTTGATTTCCAAGAACAAAATCTACATGCCGTACTTTTTTATATATTTCGTCTTTTTTTTCCTGAGCTAAGCACCCAATAACACCAATTATAAGATTTTTTTTCCTAAGTTTTAAGTGCTTTAATTCTCCTAATTTACCGTATACTTTTTCAGCGGCGCCTTCTCTTACAGTACATGTATTTATAATAATTAAATTACTATTATTAATATCATTTACTATCTCATAATTATTATTTTCTAAAATTTTTTTTACTTTTGCACTGTCGTTAACATTCATTTGGCATCCATATGTAATAATTGTTGCTTTTTTAAACATTATTTTTATTGCAAAAATATTTTGCAATATCCCCCTCTCTAAAAATATATAACCCTACTAATTATATCATATTATATTAATTATTTCAATAACAAATAATATGAATATTTTAATATATTAAAATTTAAAAGTATATATTTTATTAAGGATATAATTCAGCTCCTGTTCTGTTAAATCAGGATATATAGGGATACTTACTTCTCTTTCATAGAAATCCTCTGCAATAGGGAAATCACCAGCTTTATATCCAAAATGTTTTTTATAATAAGGCATTAAATGTAAAGGTATATAGTGAACTTGAACATAAATACCACTAGAACGCATATATTCAACAAATGCTCTTCTATTAGATTTATTTTTTATTAAAATTGGGTAGATGTGATATGAACATAAATTATTTGGTTTTTTATGTAAATTACTATAAAGAGGTGTATCTATCCAATCTTTATTGAAGTATTTAGGAGTTGTGATCCAGTCCATTTTTATAAGATTTTTATCATAAAATTCTGCGATTTTATTTCTTTTGCATAAAAATCCATTTAACTTTTCCATCTGTGTAATTCCAAGAGCACATTGTATATCTGTAATTCTATAATTATATCCTAATTCTTGCATTTCATAATACCATGGACCGTCTTTTGCCTCCATTTCATCAATATTTTTTGTAATACCATGCGTACGAAATAAAAGTAATTTTTTATAATACTCTTCATTATTTGTTAAAATCATGCCACCTTCACCACAAGTTATGTGTTTTACAGGATGAAATGATAACACCGTCATATCTGCAATATCGGATACACTGTATCCATTTCGTCTTGCACCAATAGCATGTGCTGCATCATGAATGATTTTTAAATTATATTTATTTGCAATTTTTTTAATCTCTTCCATATTAACTGGAAATCCTGCATATGAAACAGGCGTAATAACTTTTGTTCTTGAAGTTATTTTTTCCTCTATTTTTGTGACATCTATATTATAATCACTCTTATCTATATCAACAAAAACAGGCTTACCTCCTAAATAAAGACCACCGTTAGAAGTAGCTGCAAATGTAATCGGAGTTGTTATAAATTCATCATCTACATCTAAACCAATAACTTTATATGCGGCGTGTAATGCAGCAGTACCATTAGATAGTGCAACAGCATATTTCACACCATGATAATTTGCAACTTTTTCTTCGAACTCTCTTATCTTAGGTCCCTGAGTTAAATAGTCTGATTTTAAAACATTAATTACTGATTCAATATCCTTTTCATCTATGCACTGTTTACCGTAGGGAATATACATTCTTAATCACACTCCTATTATATTATATCGCTCCATTTTAAAGGTAGCCCTCTATTTATATCATTTGCAGCTCTTTTTCCAATAATTTCATCATAATATTTAGGTGGTAATCCATATCCTGGTCTTATTGATCTAATATTATCTTTTGTAAAAATTTCTCCTTTTTTTATATCCTTAACTACAAATAGAGATCTCGACAATTCTCTACTTTTTAATTTTTGTTCTGTTAATTTATAATCTATCTCTCCAACTGATTTTTCTGCTTCTCTTACAGAATTTACCATTAATTTAAATTCATCTTTATTCAGAGAAAAAGATGAATCAGGTCCACCAATTGATTTATCTAATATAAAATGTTTTTCAATTATTCTTGCCCCCATTGCAACAGACACAATTGGAACAGTAATACCTAATGTATGATCCGATAATCCTGAAACAACATTAAAAGTTTCTTTTAAATTTTGTATTGTTTTTAAATTTGCATCTTCTATTTTAGCAGGATATGCAGAGGTACACTTGAGAAGTGCAATATTATTATTACCTACACCTCTACATGTATCTACTGCATTTTGTATGTCATCTAAATTAGCTATCCCTGTTGAAATTATAATCGGTTTTTGCTTACTTGCAACATACTTAATTAAAGGAATATCCGTAATTTCAAATGATGCAATTTTATAAGCTAATACATTTATTGATTCAAGTAAATCTACAGCGCTATTGTCAAAAGGGGTTGAAAATAAAATTATTCCAATGCTATCTGCATATTTTTTTAATTCATCATGCCATTCCCAAGGGGTATAAGCTTCTTTATATAATTCATATAAATTTTTTCCATCCCATATCGTACCTTGTTTTAGTTTAAAATATTCATTACTACAATTTATAGTAATTGTATCAGGTGTATAAGTTTGTATTTTAATAGCATTTGCTCCTGATTCTTTAGCTGCATATATTGTATCAAGAGCTATTTTAATATTTTTGCCATGATTTGCAGACATCTCAGCAATAATAAATATATTATCATTTAGATTAAAATTACCTATTTTCATAATTAATCTATTTTAGAAATTTTTCTAAAATATTTCCTCCCCCTTTCAATACCTATTATTTTATATCATAGATATATTTTATAATATTATCCTTATTTTCTACCTCTATAAATCCATATTTTTTGAATAATTTTGATGAACTTATATTAGTTTCCTTAACATAAGAGATTAATTTTTTTATATCTATATTTTCCTCTAATAGAGCTTGTTTTCCTAATTCTAATACATAAGTTCCGTTATTTTTTCCTCTTATTTTTTCAGCTAAACTAATACTTACAGTTGCTTCATCATTATTTATTTCAAACCTCATTTGTCCTAGAAAATTATCGTTATCGTTGTATATAATGTAAAATTTAAAGTTCTTGCAATTAATTTTTTCATTAAACCATACAATATGGTTTTGAAATTCAATACTTTGCGTATTTAAAGAATTTTCTCTAACAATTTTTTCATTGGATAATTCATAAACATAATCTATATCTTTTTTTTCAGCTTTTCTCAATTTTAATTCTGGAGTTAATAGTGAAAAAATTATATTTTCAGCACCGTTTTTTATATTAACTTTATTACAGTTTTTAAAAAAACTTTCTCGTACATCATAATTTTCAATTAATTTAAAATTTTCCTCAAATAAATCAATATCTGATTTCAAAATTGTTCCAAGATCCTCTAGTGCTTTTATATTATACTTTTGATTATAGCTTACTTCAAAAATAATTGACGGAGTAGATGTTTTTATTAACTCATATATTGTTTGTCCACCTGCAGATATTGCAATATCTGCATCTAACATTAGTCTACACATTTTACTAGCAGTAATATTTTTTAATATTGTAGTATTTTCATTTTTATAATCTAATATTTTCTCATAATTTTTAAAATTATCAGTAATTACTACCATTTTTTTTGAATTAGGAGAAATTTCATTTACTTTTTTTAAAATAAGTGGTGTTAAATTTAGTATATCGCTTCCACCAAATGTTATTAGTATATTTTTTACTTCATCATTAATATTATTTCTTGACTCATAGTAAAACTCATTTCTTAAAATTATATACTCATCTCCACTTAAATAGTGCTTAAGTGAATCATATTTATAATCAAGTTTTTTTCCATATAATGACGGATTAACAACAATTCCTCTTGGATAATTTATTCTATTATAATCGTCTATATATATTACTTTTTTTGCTCTTAACGCAATTTCATGATATAACTCTTCGCTTGTATTATATGAATCAATTATCACATAGTCTTTTTCTGTAATATATTTTTCTATGAATTCAATTCTTTTCCAGTTAAATTTTTCTATATATTCTTCAGAAATAATACCATTTGAAAATTCAACACCTTCTACTAAAAAAACAAGTTCTAAATCAGATTTTCTGTATGCTTTTTTATATAATTCATTGCATCGTATAACATGTCCATATCCGTATGTTCCACCGGCTTCAGTTAAAATATATAATCTACCTATCATTCCAACACTCCTCCAAAAATAAAATCATTCTAAATAAATCTTGCTTTTTTAGTATCTCTATTGCAAAAGCATATTCTTCAGAAATCGAATCAAATATTTGTTTTTGAACAATATTTTTATTAATATTTAATAAATAATCACTTTTTTTTACTAAATTTACTATATCAATAGTATTAAAATAATTATTTTTTTTATAAAGAAAATCATAGATTATACATAATAATGTATAATCTTCTTCGGTATCAAGGGTTATTCTTAAGTTTGGCATTATTACATTATTATTCGCTAAAACATTACCAATTTTAAATTTATGAGAATTATATTTATAAATATACGGTGTTACATGTTCTATCTCATAATTATTTCTTCCATTTTCATATGCCTCTTTTAATACACTATAGTTAAAGACTTCCACATCTAATCCGTGTGGATATGATCTAATCAAAGTATTTGAAGTATAATCATTTTCTAAATTTATATGATTCATAATTATATCCTCTATAACTTCAAAATCAATACATGGACAATCTGCAGTTATTCTTACAACCACATTAAGTGAATGTTCTGTAGCAGCTAAATAAAATCTCTCTAATACATTTAATTCTGATCCTCTAAATATTTTAACATTTTCTTTTTTTGCTATAATTTCTATAAAATCATCCTCGTTATTAATTGTTGTGGCAATTATTATTTCATTTACGATATTAACCCTCTTTACTCGTCTTATTACTTGTTCTAAAACTGTAACATCTGAATTATATGGTAATTTCTTAAAAATTTTCCCTTTTAAACGTGTCGATGTTGCACGTGCCTGTATAATTACTCCTATTTTCATAGTTTTCACCTAATATTTTTCTAGTGTTATTAATGCTTTTTTTAAATCGGCCACTGATAACCACTCTTTATTATTTCCCGAATTGTATTCAAAATCTTTTGCAATTTGAATACCTCCATTTGTAAAATTTTTTTTACTCCACCACTCAAAGCTTGGATAAATTATATAATGTTTCTCATATTCATATGTATTTTTCCAATCATCTTTCGTTATCATAACTTCATCTATTTTTTCCCCTTCTCGTATTCCAATCTCTTTTAATTTAATGTTATCTTTTATTGCATATGCTAAATCCGTTATTTTAAATGAAGGTATTTTTGAAATATATGTTTCACCACCTTTTGATTCAGATAACGCTTTAAAAACAAGTTCAACGCCCTCTTCGAGAGTTATCCAAAAACGAGTCATATTAAAATCTGTAATGGGTAATTCATTTACACCATCTTCCACCATTTTTTTAAAAAAAGGTATTACTGAACCACGACTTCCAGCAACATTACCGTATCTTACTATTGAAAATATTGTCCCATTTCCACCTGAATACGCATTTGCAGAGATAAAAAGTTTATCAGATACAAGTTTAGTTCCGCCATAAAGATTTATAGGATTTACAGCTTTATCTGTAGAAAGTGCTACTACTTTTTTTACATCTCTATCAATTGCAGCATCAATTACATTTTGTGCTCCATGTATATTAGTTTTTATAGCTTCGAAGGGGTTATATTCACAAGTTGTTATTTGTTTCATAGCTGCTGCGTGTATTACGTAATCAACTCCTTTAAATGCTCTTAAAAGTCTCTCCTTATCGCGAACATCTCCTATAAAAAATCTTAATTTTTTAAATTTTTCTGGGCTTAGTTTAATTTTTAAATTTTGCTTTAACTCACTTTGTTTAAATTCATCCCTTGAATATATAATTAATCTTTCCAAATCATATCTATCTAACGCCATGTTAATAAACTTTTTACCAAAAGAGCCTGTTCCGCCTGTTACCAAAACATTTGCACCATTTAACATTTCATTCACTCCCTGTTTTTATTAATTATATTATATTATATTATATTATATTATATTATATTATATTATATTATATTATATTATATTATATTATATACAATTATCGGATAATTTTCCTATCTATTTAGTAAAATCAAAGTTTTTTTAATATTTCTTTATTTTTTAAAATAAAAAGGTGTTCGAAAATTAATTCAAACACCATATAATAATTATTTTATTCTAATTTATATAATGATTCCAGGGGTTCACGACCATTTAATACTTTTCCTACAATTAGCGGTAATTTATTGTCGCCAATAATTATTGCGGCTTCTAATTTTTTATTATTTATAAAATATTTTTTAAACGATTCTCCGTTATCATATGTTTTGATCTCTTCAAATTTTTTGTTGAAGTCGCCAACAGAAAAAAGATTTATTCCTGTTACTTTTAATCTTGTTTCCATAGGAATTGATTCAAATTTTTTATTATTTCCAGACATATTTTCTCCAGCAATTTCACCTTGTTTTTTTGAAGGTAGCCATAAACCATATATAATACTATTAAACTCTGCAATATCACCAGCAGCATATATATCTTTTATATTTGTTTCCATAAATTCATTTACAATTACACCTCTGTTTGTTAGAATTCCAATTTGTTTAAATAGTTCAATTTTAGGACATATTCCTGTAGAAAAAATTATACCATTTACAACTATTGACTCCCCATTTTTTAAAACTATTCTTTTTTTAATACTATTTTCTTCATGAATTGTCTCAATTTTATCTACACTACAATTTAAATTAAATTTTATCCCTTTATCAGATAACTTTTTTTCTAATAGATTTGAAGTTTCCTCATCTAATTGTCTAGGTAAAATTCTATTATAAAATTCTATGATCCTTACATCACAACCTAATTGCATAATAGCGTTTGCAGTTTCAATACCTAACAATCCACCACCTATTATAGCATATTCCCCTTTATTTTCGGTACAAAATTCTCGTATTTTATGAGAGTCTTCTATATCTCTAAATTCAAATACTCCATGATTATCTTCCAATTCTACAGATGGAATTAACGGTGATGCGCCAGTAGCAATTAAAAGTTTATCATATTTATATGTAGTATTATCATCACATATAACTATTTTATTTTTAATATCAATATTTACAACCTCAGTATTTTTAATGATATTAATATTATTATTATCATAAATACTTTGTTTGTGTGCAATGATTTTATCGTCATCAATTTTTCCTGCTAAGTGATCAATTAAACGAGGTCTATAATAAAAAAGATGTTTTTCACTATCTATTATAGTTATATCTGCATTTTCATTATTTTTTTTAATTATTAAACTTGCTTCTGTTCCAGCTACTCCATTTCCAATTATTAAATATTTCATGATTAAAACTTAGTTTAATACTAAGTTTTTTTACACCACCTTCCATTATTTAATTTTTTTATTTTTAAAAAAATCACTATATTTTTTATCCGTCCCTAATATATGATTTATAATCCATTTTTTTAGAAGCTCCATTATTTCATAAATAACATTTTCATCATCAGGATTTTCATTAAACTTATCTTTCATTTCCAGAACTTTTTCGATTATACTATCATGAGTTTTCTTATGTTCTTTATAATTTGGATATTTATATTTTTGAAATAATTCCTCCTCGTTTTTAAAGTGAAATGCAGTATAATCTATTAATTCATCAAGTATTTCGTTGACTGAATTAATTCCTTCCCCTTCTAATGTTGCTTTATTTAATTTATTTATTATATTTAATAAATTTTTATGTTCATTATCAAATTGCTCTACATTAACACTAAATTTTTCACTCCATTTTACCAAATCTGTTCTTTCATTTACTGATTTATTAAGATTTACTGTGAAAAAACTTGCTATATTCTTTAAACCTAAAGAGATTTCAGATACTTTTTTAGAATAATTTAAAACATTATTTAACTCTTTAGCAATATTATCAAAAGAGATATTTTGTTCTGTTGAAAGTTGACCAATCTCTTCACTATTTTCTGCAATACTTCTAGTTACTATATCAATCTCATCTATAGATTTTGCTTGTTCTATAATAGAGTTAGATATATTTTCAATCTGTTCATTTGTACTATCTACCTTACTTACTATATTTAAAAATTTTTCTCTTGTATTTCCAAAATTATCACGACTATTTTCAACCTTCGTATATGTTTCTCTAATACTTGACGTTACCTCTCTAATCTCGTTTTGAATTACTCTTATAAGGTCTTCAATCTCTCTTGAAGCACTATTTGAGTTATCAGCTAATGTTCTTACCTCTTCCGCAACAACAGCAAAACCTTTTCCTGCTTCTCCAGCTCTTGCTGCTTCAATTGCTGCATTTAATGATAGAAGATTTGTTCTTTCTGATATTTGTGATATCATACTTACAATATTTCCTATTTTTTCAGATGAATTTATAAGCTCTAATGATTTTTTTTCAATTTTTTTAACAGTATCTTCTACGGATAGAATGCTAGTTAAACTCTCTTCAAGTGATTCACGCCCTATTTTAGCATAATTTAAAGTCTCATTTGAAAATTTCATTGTTTCTTCTGTATTTTTAGATAAATTATTTAAATTATATGATATTTCACTTATATTTGCAGATATCTCCTGTGTAGATGCAGTTTGATTTTCTACCCCTTTTAAAATGTCTTCTGTTTGATTTTTTAATGAAGATATATTGTTTCTATTTCCTTCATTTTTTCCACTAATTATACAATTAATTATTCCAGTAAGATCCATACTTCTATTTGCGATTTCTTCACTTACAAAATTGGACTCTACTACAATTGACTCCACATCATCAATAAATATATTTAAATTTTTTGAAATTTCTCCTATCTCATCTAATATTTTAGAGTCATTTTTAAGTATCTTTTTTGCATTTTCATTACCTAAATCTTTTATATATTTTGTAATATTTTCTATTCTTTTTATTATACTACTAAAAAATATAAAATTAATTACTCCAAATGTTATAAAAAAAGACAAGATAAAGCCTAAATATTTTTCTATACTTTCTCTTATAAATATAATATATAAAATAGAAAATATTACTATACCTATTGCAAAAAAGTTAATATAAAATTTATTTTTTAAATTCATATTTATTCCTCCGATTCTTTATTATATTTACCAGTATATATTATATATACTTTTAAATTTTATTTTTCCTTTTTAATTATAAATTATTTTTATTTTAATAGTCTTTTTATAACCGTTACTATCCATAATTGTAATTATATTTTCTCCTAAAGGTAGAGCCATATTTATTTCAGATTTATTTATTGTTTCAATGTATAATTCCTTATTTAAAAACCAAAATAGTTTTCCTATTGTAAAATTAGTTTTTATATTAAGAGTTTCTCTTATATTTTCATTATTTAAAGGTAATAAAATTTTACTATTATTTTTTGGATATATTATATTAAATGAATTTTGTTCATAATTGGTACTACAGTTTGGATTATGTTCGAATTTTTTATGAAATTTTATTCCGTTTTTTTGATAAAAATTTATAATATCTACAGGATAAACTAGAATTTTTTTAAAAACTTTATCATGTTTCCAACATTTTGAACAAACCTCATATTCACATGTCTTATCTAAGTAAACATATTTATAATATGGTGAAACACGTAACTGTTTTGCTTGTGTAGGGTATTTTATTTTTATCTTATTTATTTCAATATTCTCAACGCTATTATCTATAAAATAGCCAGTTTCCTCATCAACATAAATCTCCTTTAATTCTCCTTTTGGTTCTGTAAATTCTGCTATATTTTCATTACCTAAACTATTAAATATCCTAAATAGAAGTGTTCCTGCACTCTCTACACCTGTTAATTTATAAGATCCCTTTCCATTGAAATTCCCGACCCATACAGCTACTGTGTATTTCGGTGTCATACCTATAGCCCATCCATCTCGTCTTCCAAAACTAGTCCCTGTTTTCCATGATATTTTATCTTTATTAATAAATTTATCCCAATAGAATTCGTCTCCTGGACGTGAAACATCTTTAAGTGTGTCTAAAATTAGATAAGAGCTTCCTTGCGAAAATATATTTTTAGATTTTTCCTCTTTGTCGACAATATATTTTAATTTACTATAATCACCATAGTTGGCTAGAGCTGTATATAAAGATGAAATCTCTAGTAAATTTACCTCCATACCACCTAAAATTATCGAATATCCATAATGTCCATAGGTATCATTTATATCCATTTTGATCTCTTTAAAAAAATTATAAAATTCTAATAAATCAAACTCATCTAATAAATTAACAATAGGAGTATTTAACGAATTAATAAGTGCTTCTCTTACTGTTACCATCCCTTGAAATTCTCTACTTGCATTTTGCGGAGAAAAATTTCCATAGTAAGACGGAATATCTTTTAGCTTCGAATCTAATGAAATTAACCCTTTATCTATTGCGAGTGCATACAAAAAAGGCTTTAAAGTTGAACCAGACGATCTTTTTGCAGTAACTCCATCGACCATCCCACCATTAATTTTATCCCAATAATTATTTGAACCAATATAACTAATAACATTTTTTGAGCTATTTTCAATGACTACTACAGCTCCATTATTAATCCCTATCTCTTTTAATTCTTCAATATATTCATATAAAATTTTTTCTATATTTATTTGTAACTGCTTTTCAATTGTAGTATATATAATATTTTCTTTACACTCTCTTTTTACTTTTTCGCAAAAATGTGGTGCATAAAAATCAAAATTATATACTATATTTGTTACACCTTCCCTTAATGATAACTTGTATTCAGATTCGCTTATTATAGAATATTCATAGAGTTTTTTTAGTAAATTATTCCGTTTTATTATTAATTGATCGTGATTTTTTTTAGGATTGATTAATCCTGGAGCATTTGGTAATACAGATAGTAAAGCAGCCTCTGACCATGTTAAATTATCTGGTAACTTATTAAAATATTTTAAACTTGCAGTTTTATATCCTATAATATTTCCACCATATGGTGCATTATTTAAATAATATCTTAATATTTCATCTTTTGAATACCTAATTTCAATAATAAAAGATACAATAATTTCTTTAATTTTATTAAAATATGTTCTTTTTTTAGGTTCTAATAATCTCGATACCTGCATAGTGATTGTACTGGCTCCACTCACTTTTTTCATGTTTTTAATATTTAACATTATTGCTCTTAGTAATGATTTCATATCAATACCAATATGTTTATAAAAGTTCTTATCTTCATATAAAATTGTTGCAATTTTTAATTTTTCTGGAATAGGTTCATCTATTGCTGGATATTTCCAATCCTCTTTTTCATTTAAAAAAACACGTAATATCTCACCATTTTTATCTAAAACAACTGTACTATAATTATTTTTTTCAAAAATTATTGGAACTTTATAATAAAGATGTATTCCAAAACTAGATATAACTACCAAAAAAAATATTATTATGTATATTATCTTTTTATTTATTATTTTTATTCACCACCTACTAATTTTTAATAAATATATCTTTATATAATCTTATAGTTTTTTTTATTCTGTTATAAATTCTAAAATAAGCATGTATACTTTTTCTAATATAATAAATTAAACACAACTTTCTTACAAAAAATATAATTCCAATTTTCTATGTTTGGGTGTGAATTTGGAAATGTATATAATTTTATTCTTTATTTCATAATTATTAAATTGTAAAAATATTTTTTTCTAATTAAAATTATTTTTTTAAATTAGAACTTTCGTATAAAACTACATTAACATCTATATAATATTAATAAAATTTATAAATTTTGATCTTATTTTAAATAAAATATTATATTTAATTATTAAATACTTTAAAATTTATTAAATTTATGTTAAAATAGTAAAAAAGATTGGAGATAAACTGATGATATATAACTTTTTAGGCAATTCAGATATGAACGTCTCAAAATTAGGTTATGGTAGCTGGGCTTTAGGTAAAACAGGTTGGAAAAATGTAAACCAAGATGAAGCAATAAAAACATTTGAAAAATCAATTGAACTAGGTATAAATTTTATCGATACTGCACCAATATATGGATTTGGAAAATCCGAAATGATAATTGGTGATATAACAAAATCTATTAGAAAAAATTTATATATTGCTTCAAAAACAGGATTAGAATGGAGCGATACAGGTCGAGTAATTCATAATTTATCACGAGATTTTATTTTAAGTGACATTGAAAAAAGTTTAAAAAGATTAAAAACCGATTATATTGATCTATATCAAATTCATTGGCCATATGAAGGATTTAATTTAAAAGAGGTACTGAATACCTTGAATGAATTAAAAAAAAATAAAATTATTAAGTATATTGGTGTTTCTAATTTTAAAATTAATTTATTAAAAAATGCATATGATATTATTCCAATATGCTCAATACAGAATCAATTTAATATTCTACAAAATAATGATATAAATGATATAATTCCATTTTGTACTAATAAAAATATTGGTTTTATTGCATATAGTCCCCTGGCACAGGGACTTTTATCTGGATGCTTTGATAAAAATTATACATTAAGTAAAAATGATATCCGTAGATTTAATCCTCTTTTTCATAATAAAAATATATATAATGAGATTAATAAGATTGAAAAGCCAATTTTACAGACTTCTATCAATTATCTTTTAAATAATAATGTTTCTGTTATTTTAATAAGTATGACAAAAGAAAAACATTTAATTGAAAATATAAATATATTAAATAAAAAGAAAGTTTAAATTTAAACTTTCTTTTTATATTGGAAACCGTAACATTAACGTTGTACCTAAATCTAATTTTGAAGTTATATCTATTTTTCCGTTATGGTGATAGATTATATTTTTTACAATAGATAAACCTAATCCTGTTCCTTGTATTTTGTTTGTAACTAATGGCTCAAATATTTTTTTTAGTAATTCCTCATCTATACCTCTTCCATTATCTTTAAATTCAAAAACTATGTATTCTTTAGTTTTCTCTACAACAATACAAAGTTTATTGTCTTCTTTATTAAAAGATTCCAATGCATTTTTAATTATATAGTTAAAAACTTTCTTGATTTTTTGCTCATCTAGAACTATTTCATCTTCATTATTAATATTTATAAAATCAATACACAGTTCTCCATTATTTAACTTAAACTCATTTAACCAATTTGAAATTACATCATCAAATAGCTTTATTATATTAAGTTTATTAAAATAATATAATTCATATGAATGTGAAGATGAATAATCTATTAACTCTTTTGCCATGTCTTCTATTCTATAACACTCTTTTTCAATCTGATTTGAATACATTTGTAGTTTGTCTTTATTACTGTTATTTGAATTAATCAATCTTGAAAATCCAAGTATTGATGTTACAGGTGTACGAAGTTCATGTACAATAGATGATGATAATGCTAATAAAAGTTTTAACCTCTCATTTTTTTCTTTTTCACTTTCTAAACTAATTTTTTCAAAATAAGATGCTAAATATCCTCCAAAAATCTTAAGAGCTTCTTTTTCTAGAGCTGGTATACTTGTAATATTATCATTTAATTCAAGAACTATAAGTCCATAAATATACCTTATATTATTTACGTACGTAACTACAGGAACTGTAATATATTTATCTAAATTATAATTCCCCACCTGTAATTGATCTTTATTATCTAAATATTCATATATTTTATCATCATCAAATGAATTAAGCAAGAAATCATTTTGACTTAAATCAATAGATTTATTCACAATTTTATTTGCTTTTGTTGCTTTATCTTCATTAAAATCATTATAGTTTATTCCAATTCCTAAAATATGTGCTTTATTCCTATCTACAGAATCTTTTTCCAAATAAAAACCTAACATATAATATTTTTCTTTTGATATAACTGTCAATAATAATTCGATTGCTTTTTTAGATTCTTTCTCGTTATATATTCTTAAACCTATTTTTTGAATACTACACAATCTATTGTTATTCTCTTTTATTTCAGATGTCCTTATTTCTACATTTTTTTCCAAATCTTTATTTCTATTTTTTAAATTATTATTTATTTTTTTTATAATAATAGTTGATATAATGCTTGCTAAAAATAGACTCCCAAATAAAATAATATATATATTTAATATTGTTTTCTTAATATCTCTTTCATTTTTTTTATTAATTGTAAAAGACTCCACAAGACTTTCTCTTGTTGATTTATCAAAATCTTGTTGAACAGGTGTTAAAATTTTATTAAATTCATCAATTTTATTTTGTAAATCATTATTTATAATTAAGAATGAATTTTCTTTATTATAATCAATTTTATTTTGTAATTCGTACATTTCATCAGTAATTATTTTACTATTTTCCTCTTTTATTATAAATTTTTTCTTAATTTTTATTAATTTTTCCAGTTTATTCGTATATTCAAAAAGTAAATTTTTTATTAGTTGTTCCTGAAAAATATCCATAGCAAAATATCCTGGACTATTTAATATATATATGGAAGAAACGATAATATCTGCTCTGTTATTTATTTTATTTTCTAAATTAAGTTCTTCTATATTAGTTGCAATAAAAATTTCTCTAGACAAAGAATTTAATTCACTAAGCTCTTTAAATTTAGTTGAAATTTTTGATATATTTTCATTTACTAATGCTCTCTCTAATTCATAAATCGTTAGATTTTCTATTTTAAGGGTTTTATAACTTTTTTCTATTATTTCCAGTTCATTATCTGTTTTTTCAAATTTTATATTTTTAATATTTTTATATTTTCTGTACATTGTATCAATTTTTGTATAATCAACAATTTTTTGATTATTAATTTCATTAGATAATTGTATTAATTTTATATTATCTTCTCTATGTTTTATATATAAATCATTATAATCGTAGATTAAATCTAATTCCTATTTTTTTAAATCAATAATTTTTTCTATTAAAACTTCAATTTCTTTAAAAAAATCTCTTAATATTATATTTTTTTCTATTTTATCAATCTTTTCTTTTATAATTTTATTTGAACTATAAAAATTATTATAGATTATATTAGCAAGATTTTTATCTTTAATATATCCCAATGCCAATATTTGTTCAATATTTTCCTGTATTTCTCCTTTTAACGATAAAATTTCATAGTAACTAACATAATTCTCCTCCGTATTTTTCAAAGAAGAACTAACATTTGTATAAGATTCATCAATTTTTGAAAAATAAATTGAAGTTATGATAAATAATGAGGATAAAATTAAAAAACTTAATACATAAATAACAATATACCAATTAATTTTTCTCATTAGTACCTCCTTCATATTTATTTTCTATTATAAATTTTATTAGCAATTTCAATATATTTATCAACATTTGAATCAGTTACGATATCAAGTTCTGTATATAGAGTATTGTTATCTTTTACACAAAGTGACATCATCTTATATGTATTCTCTACACCAAATTTATTAATATTATATAAAACCATAGCTGCTAAATATCCTATATCATATGGTTTTTGTCCTATTAATCCATCCACATATCCTTTTTTTAGTAATTCTAATTCATTTGGTAATGTATCAAATGAGACAACAATAGTTTCTATAGCATTATTTATATCTGAAAAAGATTCTACATATTTTTCCTCTTTTCCAAATAAAGCCCAAGCACCAGCCATAAATATACAGTCAATATCTGGATGCTCGATATTTATTAATTTAAGCGCTTCTATACTTTTTGCTGTATCTTCATTACCTGTATATAGTTTTTCTAATAATATTACTTCAAAATCTCTATTTGTTACATTTAAGATATGTTCCCGAAAGCCATCAATTCTTTCATTTAAATTTTTAGCTTCAACACTTCCTGTTAATATAGCAATTTTTATAATTTTTTTATCTGATTTTTTACTATTTATCTTTTCAATCATTAATTTAGCAGCTTCTTTACCAGCACTATAGTTATCTGTTCCTATATACAGCAATCTATTTTCTTTATTAGAAATATCTGAATCAAATGTTATAAATGGTATCATTTTTTTTAATGCAGTATCTCCTAATTCGCTAATTATAATTGGATCTATTGGAGATACACCTAAGCCTTTTATGCCATTTTCAATGTATTTAACTAAAAATCTAAATTGTTCATTAGAATCAATATTTAATGGTGCGTCAAAGATAAAATCTATATCCAAATCTTTAGCAGCATCTTTCATCCCATTTTCAACTGCAAACCAAAATGGGTTATTTAATGCTTTTGGACATAATAAAATTTGTTTTTCTTTTTCAATTGGAAAAATAGATATAGAAATAAATACAAAAAATATTATTATATATTTCTTCATAATTCCCCCCTGTTTTATTAGATCATTCTGCTAAATGCTTAACAGTTGCATATTTTCTTAAAAATATAACATCACTATTTATAAATACATTATGTTCTTCATATTGTACATTTAATAATTGAATAAAATCTGTACTGTATTCTTTCAATATACCTATAAATTTTTCTATGGTGCCATTATAATTAAATATTATTACAACTTTCTTTCCTATTATCTTTTCTAATAACGGTTCATACGATGTACCAACTGCATCAACAATCTCTTTTTTAATTTGTGTCATATATTTATCTTGATAATTAAAACTACCTACAATTGGTAATTTATTTTTTGAACTACCTATAATTAGATTTATTACCTCTAAAAGTGAATCTCTCAATATCCTAAATGAATTCTGAATATTTCTAATCATTTTTTTAATTAAGCTAGGATGATACGTATTTTTCAGCGACCACTCTCTTCTTTTTTTGCTTTTTTCAGTTTGATCTTCATAATATCTAATTATATATTTTATATTTGCAAATTCATTTTTATATAAAATATAACTTGCATTATAAGCAATCATTTTTTGAAATACAAGTTCAAATCCTGTATTTTCAACACGTAATTTACCAATAAAAGTAATATCTTCATTAATTACAAGATTTATATTGTCTTTATTAAAGTCACGTAAACATTTATCTAAATTTTTTCTTCTTATAAATGCAATTAATACAGTTGATAGTATAATAAATGCAAGTGTAATCATAAAAGATAAGTCTATTCTAATCATTTTATACTCCCCTTACAATACTTATTAATGTAATATAATATACTTCGGATTTAAATAAATCCTTTTTTATTTTAATTTAAATTTCGATTATTACTGTAGTTCCAATATTAATTTTACTTTCTATTTTTAATTTCCCATTGTTTTTTTCTATAAATTCTTTACAAAATATTAATCCTAATCCCATACCTTTTGTACCGTCAGTTGATTTAGTGCTTTGAAAATTTTTGTATTCAAAAATAGTTTTTAATTTTGATTCTTCAATTCCTACACCTTCATCTTGTATTTTTATAATTGTTTTTTTTCTTTTATGTGATAAATCAATTTTAGTTTTCTTATTATTTTGAGTAAATTTAATTGAATTCGATAAAATATTTCTTACTACTGTTTCAATCATGTTTTTATCTGCAATAATAAATAGATTGTTATCGCCTGTTATCTTTAAATTAAGATTTTTTTTAGAAATATTTTGTGATAATATACTAACACTTTCATTAACTACATCAATAACTTTAAATCTTATTTTTTTAACTTTTAGATTTTTCTTTTGACTTTGTGACCAAGTTAGTATTTTTTCAAACATCTCTAAAATATTTATATTGTTTGAAAAAATTATTTTTAATTTTTCTAATATTTCATCTTTATTATATCTATTATTTTCTATCTCATCAATCATTAAATCAAGAAAACTTATATTTGCCGAAATAGGATTTTTTAAATCATGAGCTAAAATTTGATAAAAATTATTTTTTATTTCAATTTCTTTTTCAATCTCTTTTGTTTTATCTTCAATCTCTTTTAAAAGATGTTCTTCTCTTATTATTATTTTTCCTGTAAGAGGATAAAGAATTAAAAATGTTATCCCAATTGCTATTAAAGTAAGAGTAATTGTAATTAATAAGACAGCTAGAATTTCTGATTTTATATTTTTATAAAAATCTTTTTTACATATAATATAGTTATAGTTTATGTCTATAAAATCAATTTTCTTTGTAAACATAAGTGCATGCTTATTATTTATATCACATTTTGTATCAATTTTATTAGCTGTAGAGTTCTTAAATACAATATTCTTATTATTACTATGTTGATTTAATATTACTGATTGTTTTTCACTATTTATAATGTCAATTAAATTAGAAATGTCAAATATTATTAAATCTTTACCAATATATTGTTTATTATCATCTATAATAGAATTTTCTATAACCAAATGTAATTCATCTCTTATAAGTAAAAGTGTTATAATAAATTCTTTGAAATTATCTAATGACATTGTGTAATCTTTTATATCAATGTCTTCCCGTAATGTAAGAATTTTTTCATTATTTGCAGAATATCTTGTTAAACTTACTAAACTATCTATCTCTTTAATTGCATCATAAAGTTTATCTTCCGTATAATTAATAAGTTCGCTTTTTGATATTTTATTTTCATTATATTTTATTAATTCTCTTTTAATCATTGTTCTGCTTGCAATTTGCTTAGATAGTTCAATTTTTTTTAAAATTTCATTATCAATTATTTTAACTTTACTTTCGACTTCTGTCTTTATAAATTTCGATTTATCATTTTTAAGATTATTTAAAAAATTAATTATTAAAAAAGAGGATACAAAAAAAGATGTTATTAAAATAGATAAAATTACATTTACCATAATTTTTAACTGTATTTTACTACTTAAATTTTCACGGGGTTTCACAACTTTACTCATTAATCTCTCCCTTTATATACTTTAACATTTATCTATCATTTTTAAATACTGAAGTATATAAATAACATTAGCAAGAAAGCATCTTTTATGATGCCTTCCTGCTTTTATTTTTTTATTTATTTAAAATAAAATCTTTTCCTGTATATATTCTTTCTAAATATGTTTTTCCATTAAATAATCTCATTGATAGCGGGCTAATAGTTGTGGACATTACTCTATTATATTCTAAATTTCCATTATCTCTTGTATAATTTCCCGTATAATTATGTATTATAAAAAAGTCGCCATTATCTTCACCAAGATAGATCATTACATGTCCTAAAATATATAAAGGTGTTCCTGGTTTTAATGTTCTAAATAGTTCTTCTCTACTTTCAATATTCATATCATAAGGCATAGGATATTGTTTTCCTAGAGAAAGTTTCCCTTGTTCATAAGAATTACGCGGTAAATCTAATCCAAATGTTCTATATATATCAATTATAAATGCTGAACAATCTCTTCCGCCATTTAATCCACCCCATCCATAAGGATCATCTAATAATTTAAATGCTTGTATTAAGATGTTTTTTCTATTGTATGATAAATATCCTAAAGATACATCCAAGCTTGAATTAACCGATACATTTTTAAATTCAGCAGTTCCATCAGATTTTCTTACTGGAATGATCACTGTTTTATCTTCATTTTCATAATTTATTTTAGAAATTGGAAGTCTTGTTCCCATTGAAAATTCGTTACCTTCTAAATAAATTTTATCTGCATTAACAACAATAAACGGTGCTTTTTCAACATATTCAAATAAATTATCTCTTGAAGTTAAGGCAATATCATTTGCATTTATCCATCCTATATAATTATACATTCTAACAAAATACCAATTTTTATCTTTACTCTCTTTATAAACTAATAAAGGTTCGGCAGCATATACAGCAGTTTCTGCAAATCTATCAAATTCAAATTGAAAAGGCTCTTTTGTTATTTTTGCATCTGTAGGATAAGTTCTTAATATTGTTCTATTTGTACAAATTGCGTATTGAATTTCATTAGAATTAGAAATTGAATCTAAATCTAAATTTTCATTTAATTTATTATAAAAATTATTATCTACAATTGCACCGTTTTCATCATATCTTTGACTTTTTGATGGTGTACTTACCGATTTTATTAATTTAGTAAGTTCTGATTTTGTTAAGACTGTTTTTTCTTTTTTTAAATCGACTAAAGGAATTGAATTTTCAATATTTAAATCGTTAAATAGTTTAATATCATCTTGAGTCATTAAAATTTGATTTAACTCATCATCATCATATTTTTCTAACCAGTATGCTACATCATTTTTTGTTAATGTTTTTATAGGTTCCGACTCAATAATAACTGGTTCTGGTTCTATAAATACTGGTTTTAGTTCCTCTTTTGGTAATTCAATTATAACTGGTGTTGGTTCAACAATATTTTTTTCTTCAACATACACAGGTTTTTCCACTTCAACTGGTGCTTCAGTTATAACTGGTTCTTCAACAACCTTTGCCTTTCTACAAGCACCAAAAGTTAATGAAATTGCAAGTAATAATAAAACTAATAAAAATTTTTTTTTCATTTTTTTCCTCCTTATTTTATTTATATATAAATTCTTTCACAGCATACACTTTTTCTAAATATGTTTTTCCATCTTTTGATTTTATATCAAGTGTAGTTATTGCACCTTTCATCACATCAACATATTTATTATCTCTATAATATCCAGTAAATGTATGTATTACATAGTGTTTCCCATTATATTCCCCTAAATACATCATAACATGTCCAGGTATATATATTCCTGCACCCATTTCCATATCTTTCAACATTGTATATTTACTATTAAAATCATCTTGTTCAATAAAATTAAGTGTTTTACCTATGGAATATTTTCCCTGTTGGGATGAATTTCGCGGTATTTGTATCCCAAAAGTTCTATATATATCTTGTAAAAAAGCAGAACAATCTCTTGAATTATTTAATCCCCCCCAACCATAATATTCTCCTAAAAACTTAAATGATTGCTTAATGAGATTTTCTTTTGTATATGGTAAATAACCTATATTCAGACTTTTTCTCTCTAAATTTAATTTTTTATAAATAAGATTATTTTTCTCATCTTTAAATGGTAAATATCCTAAAATATAGTCACTCTTATTATCTACATCTTTTATTTTTATTTTTACACCCATATCATAACTAATATTATTAATTTCACCTAAATTGTTATCATAATAAACAATGTTAATCATTTTATCTGTTACAATAGCAAAATTTTCATTTTTTTCAGAATCTATAATTATATCTTTTTTACACAAACCAATATCTTCTTTTTTTACCCATCCAGCAGAATGAAAGACTTGAACAAAATACCAATTATTATCAGTACTTTCATTTAAAATTGCCATTGATTCATTAGGATATATTGCCGATTCAGTAAATCTATCATAAGCTATATCGCCTGGTAAAACTGATATTTGTATATCTGTAGGGTATGATTTCATAATAGTTCTATTTACACAAATACCAAATTTTATAGGATAATCATCATTAATATTAGTTTTTAAATTAAGATTTTCATGTAATATTTTATAATCATCTTCTGACATTATTAATCCATTTTTTTTATATCTATTGTATTTTGATGGTGTACTTACAGTTAATATCCTTTTATTAATCTCTTCCCCTTTAAGAAAATCGAAAAATTCTGATATATTATACATAAAATCATTATCTAAAATATTTTTTTTATTAAAATTTATAATTTCGGATTTATTCATAATGATTTTATTTGGTTCAATTATATTTTCAATGAAAAAATTTTCATCATAATTATAATAATCAATCTCATTTAACACATTCTTATTATGAGAAATTTTATCATCTAAAAGTTCTTTATAGACAACTTCATCAGATTTAGTAGTAATATTTTCAGTTTTTTCAATAATAACTTCCGATACAGTGTTTTCTATTTTAATTTGTGTTACTTCATTATTTTTTGGTATTTTTTTACAACCTATATTTATCAAAATAATGCTTACAATTAACCCAGTTTTTAAATATTTTTCTAAACTAATCAATATTTTCCCCTTTCAATATTATATTTGAATTGAATAAATTTTGAACATTATTTTCATTTTTAAGTAATTTCTAACTTTTATGTACTATAATACCACATTTATAAAAAGAATTCAAGTTATTATTACGTTAAACATATTTTTTTTAAATATAATTTAAATTTTTTCTATAATTTGATCTTTTTTATCTACAATAATATCCCCTTTTTCTAAAATTTTATAAAATGTTTTACCATAAGTTTTATTTAATACACGTGTATCTAGTATTGTTAAATATCCCGAATCTTTCTTACTACGAATAAGTCTACCTATACCTTGTTTAAATTTAATTACAGCTTCTGGAACTTGATATTCCATAAAAGAATTACCACCATTATTAGTTATATTTTCAATTATTGCTTCTATTACTGGTTCCGTTGGTACTTTAAAAGGTATTTTTACAATAATCACTGATTTTAGTTTTTCCCCTTGTACATCAACGCCTTCCCAAAAACTATCTGTTCCAAAAAGTACTGGTTTCGGACTTAATTTATATGTTTCTAAAAGTTTATTTCGCGGCATTTTACCTTGAAGTAGTATATCAAATCCCAAGTCATACAATCTATTTTCAATTAATTTATAGAGACTATTCATAGCGTTATACGATGTAAACAAAATAAATGTATTTCCATTTGTTTTTATCAACATATCTACTATAAAGTCTTTTATACTCATTATAAAATTTTTATCCTTTGGTAGTGATATATCAGTTGGTACAATTACTTTCATCTGCTCTTTATAATTAAAAGGAGAGTCAATTACTTTATCTATAATTTTTTCATTAATACCAACTGTATTTTTAAAGTAGTCAAATTTATTATTTATCGCTAAAGTTGCAGAAGTAAAAATTATATTAGATATTTTTTCATAAAGGTTTTTATTTAAATTTTCTGAAATTGATAGCGGTGTCGCACTAATAATAATATTTGAAACTTTAATGCTAATCTCTACCCAATATACATATTCACCGTCTTCTCGTTTTAATATAAAATCAAAATTCTTAAAAAATACACTTAATTTTTCAACATATGTAAAAAAATCACTAATTATACCATTATCATCATCAATATTAAGTTCATCAATAATATCACTAAATTCTTTAATTATTTTTTGGTACCTTATATATTCGGACTTTAAATTATCAAATTTATTTAAAATTATGTTTTCCCATTCTGTATTATTTAAAATATTTTCATTAGTAAGTCGTATTTTAGTCTCACCGGAACTTATTTTATTTGAAAAATAGTTTATAAAATCATTAAAAAAATCATTTCCTTTTTCTAATAAATTCTTATGCGCAATTTGAAAATAGTTATCAAAATAAAAATGTATTGATTTTATAAATTCACTATTATTTACTTCATCATTTAAAAATGATAACACTTTAATAATACTCCCGCCAATCCCCTTTTTTGTACCCTTTACATTATAAATTTTATTCATAGTTTTATTAAATGCATATTTTGATACTTTAAAACTAAAATAATCTCTTGCAACGGATTCTATATTATGTGCCTCATCAAAAACAATGGAATTATAATCTGGTAAAATTGAGTAATTTGTATAAAATCCTAATTCTTTTCGAATATCTAAATCTGAAAAAAACATATGATGATTTACAATTAGTATATCTGATGATAATAAGTTTTTTCTTGATATATTAAAATAACATCTATCTTTATACGGACATTTTGTTTTAAGACAGAAATCACTTTCACTATTAACCATATCCCATACTTCATAATTCACTTCAAAAAATAATTCATTTCTATCTCCGTAGTTTGTCTGTGATGCCCAGTTTAATACCTCTGTAAGTTCTTTTTTTTGCACATCATTTAATTCATTAAATTCATTTAATTTTATATTTTTAGCTTTTCTTATACATAGGAAATTCGACCTTCCCTTTACAAGTGAATATTTAAAATTTTTATTAATTATTTTACTTACAAGTGGCAGATCCTTTGATAATAGTTGTTCTTGTAAATTTATTGTATTCGTTGAAACTATACCGCGAATATTATTAAGTAAACTAAATTCAACAAGTGGAATGAGATAAGCTAAAGTTTTACCAGTACCAGTACCTGCTTCAATAATAACTTTTTTACCAGTATTTAAACCATCTTCTATTGATATAGCCATATCTTGTTGTTCTTTTCTATATTCATAATTTGTAAATTTACTTTCTATATTCCCATTTTTCTTAAAGTAATTTTCTATTGATATTTTTTCAAATTTCTCTTCTTTATACGGAACGATAACATATATCTCTGTTGCATCATTATTTATAATATAACTTGCTCCTCCATAATTATTACAATAAATAGAAGAAATTTGTATATCATTATCTGAAGGTGTAAGAAGACCAGATGGATGATTATGTATAATTGCTTCGTTTTTTTTCATTTTTTTTAATATGGCACTTACTGAAGATCTATTTCCTCTTGCCAATACCTCTACATCAATTACCATACCTTTTTTATCAATAATACCTTTAAAAAATATCTCATTTCCATTAGAAAGATTAATCTCATTTTTAATATCAATAATTACTTCACTGCTAATTAGTTTTGTTATATCCATTTCATCACCATATTTATTATATCATACTAAAAAGTAAAATTCAAATAAAAAATAAGGTAATACAAAATAGTATCACCTTTTATAAATTATAATTTTTTTTAATATATATCAATTATTTTTGATTATACATTTTTTATTTTTATAACCGTTACTATCTATTTTCTAAAGATTTTAATTAATTTTTTAAAATAAAAATTAATTAATTTGTCAGTAAGTTTTCTTTTAAAATCAATTTTAAATGAAGTATTCGATAATAAATCATAATTAAAATCAGTTATTCATTTTTCCCTATAATCTACATAATTTTAGATCTTATTGCTATAAAAAATTATTATTTATTAGAGAATTATTTATCTCTTTTCAATATATGATTTTTTATTTATAAGTTTATTTCTTTTTCCTAAAAAGTCTTTTCTATTTTCTAAATCTTTTTATATTTTATTTTTTTTGATTTTATTTATAAATTTATAATTAAACTTTATATGCTCGTCATTTTGAATTAAGTCATCATTATAAAATTCTTTTAAAAATAAATAATTAGTTATATTACTAAAATTTGTTTTTTAAAATAATATTATGATTTAGAAATAATGATATCTCCTTTTCTCATCTCAGACCATATAACATAGTAAGAATTTAATCCTCTATTTTATACAAAAGAATTATTCTCCATAAACGAATATTATATTATACATAATTAGTAATAATTATATCTAAAATTATTTTCTTATAGATGCTATTCTAATATTATATTATTTTACTTCATTTACCCAAAATACCATTTCTACTTTAGTACCATTATTTTTTTCTGAAGTAATTACCAGTTTATCAGCAAATCTCTTAATATTTGGTAATCCCATACCTGCACCAAATCCTAAACTACGTATATATTCCGGTGCTGTAGAAAATCCTGCTTCTAAAGCTTTATCTATGTTTTCTATCCCTGGTCCTAAATCTTCAACATATACAATTATAGAGTCATCAGTTATATTTGCAATAATTTTTCCTACTCCGCCACCATGAATTACAACATTTACTTCCGCTTCATAGGTTGAAATACTTATTTTTCGAACTAATGTTTTATCAATATTTTTTTCTAATAAATAATTTTTTAAAAGCGCCGATCCTTCCCCAGAACTATTCACATCATTATTATTTATGTTAAATACAAATTTTGGTTTATTATATTTATGTGTGTTTTTTATGTATATAGATAATGGAGAATCTAAAATCTCTTTTCTTCTTTCATCGTGAAGATACAATACTGATAATTTTGATATCACAGCATATAATAGATCATGCTTTGTAATAATACCAACTAGCTTATTATCCTGATTTACTACTGGATATCTACCATATGCATATTTTGCATGTTGTTCTAGTATTTCACCAAAATTATCATCATCTCTAAAAGAGATAAGATTTTTTCTTCCCAATACTTTTATTTTGCAGTCAATAATTCCATCTTCCAGCGCACAAATAATATCCTCTGTAGAGATAATATTTATAAGATTTTTGGCATCATCAACTATTGGGATTCCAGATATTTTCTCATTTTTCATAATAGATTTTGCTTCAGCAATTGTATTATCTTCTTTTAAATATATTATCATCCTGTTCATTATTTTACATGCAGTTAAATCCTTAAAAAAAAACTTATACTTTTCTAATATTCTCATCTCTTTATTTTCCATAAAAAAACCCCTTTTAGCAATTTTTTAAACCTTTTTCATATAACTTACCACAAGATGTATATAGTAATTCATTTGTAACTAATAACGGTATTTTTGTTGCCTTCGATAAATTAATTGTTTCCTCTAATGGCATCTTACCTCTTACAAATATTATAGCACTTAATTCAACCATTTGTGCAGTTCTAATAACCTGTGGTGTAGTTAGTCCAGTTAGTAGTACAGAATTTTCTTTCGTAAATGCTAATACCTCACTCATAAGATCTGCAGCCCCTACAAAATCAACTTCAATATTATCTATTTTATCCTCACATGTTATTATACTTGCATTAAGAAGTTTTGCAATATCATTTAATTTCATTAATTTTCCTCCTAAATATACATTATTTGCATTATTTTCAATTATTATTAGATTGATATTTTTTTAACAAATATAAATACAAAAAGAGAGTATACAATCTTTAAGCCAGAAAAGCTAATATACCTCTTAGTATTCTTATTATAAAAAATACAACAATAGGTCCGATATCTAACATTGCTCCACCTAATGGAATTATAATCCTAAAAGGTTTTAAAATCGGGTCAGTAACTTTATATATCGCTTTAACTAAATCACTTAAAAGCTCTGAAAATCCACCTCTTGACATACTATAAAAGAAGTTTCCTGGTAGTACCCAGCTTAATATTATTCTAATTATAAGAAGTGTTTCAATTATTCTTAAGCTTCTCTCTAAAAGTAGAAAAAATATACGCATTCTCTAATCACTCCCCTTTACCAAGCTCTATTGATTTATTATAAGCAGCATCTATAGTTTCAATTAATACTGTTCTAATATTATTTTTTTCTAACATAGCTAAGCCTGCTGCAGTAGTTCCGCTAGGAGATGTAACACTGTCTTTTAATTTTTCTGGATGTTCACCACTTTGTTTTACTAAATATGATGCTCCAATAAATGTTTCCACTGCAAATTTCAGAGCTAAATCTTTAGTTAGTCCGTTTTTCACACCAGCATCAGCAATTGCATTTAACATAACAAATACATATGCAGGTCCACTTCCTGATATTGCAGTTACAATATCCAAATCTTTTTCATTTACATAAACAATTTCACCTGTTGCCTTTAAAATAGTTTCAATATCAAAAATTTCTTCACTTGATTTAATATTATCATTTAAAGTATATGCAGATATCCCTTTTTTTATTGCTGCAGGTGTATTTGGCATAACTCTAACAATTTTAATATTATTCTTATTTAAATATTTTTCTATTGTTTTAATTTTAATTCCAGCAGCTATTGATATAAATATTTTGTTAGATAATTCTTCCATTTTTATATCCAATTTTGATATTTCAGTTAAAACTTCCTCAATATTTTGAGGTTTAACTGCAAGTATTATAAAATCGGAATCCTTAATTAAATAAGATAGATTTTTTTGGGATTCTACTCTATATTTAGATTTTATATATTCATCTCTTTCAATATTTTTCTCTATATAAACTATTTCATTATCTTTTTCCAAAGCACTAATATATGCTTCTGCCATTTTACCGGCACCTATAAATCCAAGTTTCATTATATATACATCCTCCATAAATCTAGTGTTTAAAGTATTCTTTTGAATTCATTACATACTGATAACCAGACCATACTGTTAATATAACTGGTATCAACATAATTAATTGATTTGCTAATACATACTCATTTCTAATTAATAATATTATCGGTATTGCTATCATTTGTGATATTGTTTTGTATTTTCCTAATTTGCCTGCGGGAATTATTTCCCCTTTTGATGCAGCAATAACCCTTATTCCTGTTACAAGAAATTCTCTAATAACAATGATAATAACCATCCAAGCAGGAATATACCCAAGTTCAATAAAACAAATCAACGCCGATAATACCAAAATTTTATCAGCAAGAGGATCCATTAATTTACCAAAATCAGTAACAATCCCCTTTTTTCTAGCAATGTATCCATCTAAAAAATCAGTAAGAGAAGCAATTCCGAATATTATACCTGCTCCAATAGAGTACCAAATATTACTTTTACCTAAAAATAATAATATAATAAATGGTAGAACAATAATCATTCTAAAAACTGTTAATTTATTCGGTAAATTCATTTTCTACGATACCTCCTAACAAATCATAATCAAAATTTTGTTCTATTTTTACTTTAACAATTTCACCTACTTTACCAGTTCCATCATTAATTAGCACTTTTCCATCAATATCATATGCTTGAAATGATGTTCTCCCCTCTAACATAAACTCGCTTTCTTCAGAAACTCCATCAATTATCACATCAAAAATATGATCAATATATTTTAAGTTCTTCCTATTTATAATATCATTTTGCAAATTAATAAGTTTAGTCCATCTTTCATCTTTTATCTCCTCATCTACTTGATTTGATAAATCAAAAGCTGCAGTATCTTCCTCACGAGAATATTTAAATATTCCTACATAATCAAATTCAAATTTTTTTGTGAAATCATATAATTTTTGAAAATCTTCTTCTGTTTCACCAGGAAATCCAACTATTAACGAAGTTCTAAAAACTGCCTCGGGAATCTCTTTTCTGATATTATACAATATATTTTCAATTTTTTCAAAATTGGAATTTCTTTTCATTTTTTTTAAAATCGATTCGCTTACATGTTGTATCGGTATATCTATATATTTACAAATATTATCATTATTTTTTATAACTTGTATTAGTTCGTTAGAAAAATCATCTGGATATGTATAAAAGTTTTTAATCCATTTTACCCCATCTACTTTTGATATTTTTTCTAATAATTCAGGTAACATTTTTTTTCCATATATGTCTCTTCCGTATTCAGTAGTCTCCTGTGCTATAATATTAAACTCTCTAACACCTATAGATACAAGATTTTCTACCTCTTTTATAATATCTTCGATTGATCTACTTCTAAATTTACCTCTTAATTTTGGAATAATACAATATGAACATGACATATCACACCCTTCTGCTATTTTAATATAAGCTACATGAGCAGGCGTGGTTATTAATCTTTCTGTACTTGCATTACATATAAATTCCATATTTTCTATCTCGATTATTTTTTCTTTATAACATATTTCTTCTATAACTTTACCTATTTTTTCAATTTCTCCAGTGCCTAATATTGCATCAATTTCTGGGATTTCATCCATTAATTCTTTCGAGTAACGTTGTGCAAGACACCCTGTAACAATAAGTTTTTTAAGTTGTCCAATTTCTTTATTCATAGCAATTTCCAATATTGCATTAATAGACTCCTCTTTTGCATCATTTATAAATCCACAAGTATTTATAATAGCAATATCTGCTTTTAAAGGATCTGTTATAAGATTTATATTTTTATTTTTTTTAAGAATACCTAACATGTTTTCAGTATCAACTAGATTTTTATGGCATCCTAAACTTACTATTATAGTATTCATGTTACCCCTTCCGAAATAAATTTTATAAAGCAAAAAGGGAAAATCCCTTTCTATTGATTTCCCGCTAAAAATTCTTTTCTACTTAGATTTATTTTACCATTCTCATCAATCTCTTTTACTTTTACTTTTATAATTTCATCTATTTTCAATACCTCTTCAACAGTTTTAACACGAGCATGAGAGATTTCAGAAATATGAACTAATCCATCTTTACCTGGAGCTAATTCTACAAATGCACCAAATTTAGTTATTCTCACTACTCTACCGTCGAAAACATCTCCAACTTTTGGTTCAAATGAATGTATACTTATTAAAGATACTGCTTTTTCAATATTCTCTTTTGAATCTGCAAATATTACAATTTTACCAGTATCATCTATATCAATTTTAGCAGACGTTTTTTCTATTATAGATTTAATGTTTTTCCCTGATGGTCCAATTATTTCTGCAATAAATTTAGGATTAACGTTTATAACTTGCATTCTAGGTACTTTTTCAGACAATTCATTCGGCTTAGATATTGCTTGATTCATTAAGTTTAATATATGCATTCTTCCAGAATTAGCTTGTTCTAAGGCATTTTTCATAATTTCTTCATTAATACCTTTAATTTTAATATCCATTTGTAATGCTGTGATACCTTTTTTAGTACCTGCAACTTTAAAATCCATATCACCTAAATGATCTTCTAATCCCATTATATCACTTAAGATTGCGTAATCATTACCTTCTTTTATTAATCCCATAGCTATACCTGATACTGCAGATTTAATTGGTACCCCTGCAGCCATAAGTGATAGTGAACCACCACAAATACTAGCCTGTGATGAAGATCCATTTGACTCTGTAATTTCTGAAACAACTCTTATTGTGTATGGAAAATCTTCCCCTGAAGGGATAACATATGAAAGCGCTCTTTCAGCTAGATTTCCATGACCTAATTCTCTTCTTCCAGGACCTCTTAAGAAACCAATTTCGCCAACACTATATTGTGGAAAATTATAATGTAAAAAGAATTTTTTTCTCTCTTCAGCATCTAATCCATCTACTATTTGCTCGTCCTCTTTTGTACCTAAAGTTGTTACAACTAATGCTTGTGTTTCACCACGTGTAAAAAGTGCTGACCCATGTGGTATAGGTAAAACTCCTGTTTCAATGGCAATTGGTCTAACTTCATCTAATTTTCTACCATCAGTCCTAAAATGTTTTTGAACAATTGTTTCTCTAACAAGTTGCTTCATTAATTCTTCAAAATAATTTTTTAATTCAGATAAATTAAATTCGTATTCTTCAGATTCTATTTTATCTATATTATCATTTTCATATTTTTCTACAACAATAGATTTTAAATTTGCAACTGCTTCAGCTTGATTTTGTTTTCCTATTGTTAAAATAGCTTTTTCTAAATTATCTCTATACTGATTTACATAATTTACTATTTCTTCATTAAAACTTTGTGCAATTACCTCAAGCTTCTCTTTACCTGCGATATTCTGAAACTCCTCTTGTAAAGATATTATCTCTTTAATTGCTTCATGTCCAAATTTAATAGCTTCCAACATAGTCTCTTCGCTAACTTCATTAGCACCAGCTTCAACCATCATAATTGCATCTTTTGTACCTGCAACAGATAACTCAATATCGCTTTCTAATAGTTCTTCTGGAGTTGGATTTAATATGAAATTTCCATCTTTATAACCCACAATAACTCCTGCAACTGGCCCTAAAAATGGGATGTCTGATATTGTTAGTGCTGCAGACGCTCCGATAATCCCTAAATAGTCCGGAGTATTTTTTTCATCATATGATAACACTGTAATAACAATTTGTACATCATTATAAAATCCTTCTGGAAATAAAGGTCTAATTGGTCTATCTATTAGTCTCGCTGTTAATGTAGCTTTTGTTGAAGGTTTTGTTTCTCTTTTATAAAAACCACCTGGTATTTTTCCAGATGAATAATATTTTTCTATAAAATCAACAGTTAACGGAAAGAAGTCAATTCCTTCTTTAGCAACTTCACTTCTAACTGCTGTAGCTAATAATACAGTTTCTCCATATTCTACTAGAACAGCTCCATGAGTTTGTCTTGCAATTTTACCTGTTGATAATTTTAATTTTCTACCTGCTATATTTCTCTCTACTATTTTTTCATCGAACATTTTTTCACTCCTCTTTTTAAAAAAAACGGGATTTAATATCCCGTTTTATTACTTTCTTATACCTAATTTTTCAATTAATTCTCTATATCCTTCAATATTATTGTCTTTAAAATAATTTAATAGTCTTCTTCTTTTACCAACTATTTTAAGTAAACCTAATCTCGAGTGATAGTCTTTCTTATGCGTTTTTAAATGTTCTGTAAGTAAGTTGATTCTAGCTGTAAGTAATGCAATTTGAACTTCTGTTGAACCAGTATCTCCATCTTTTTTTTGGTAATTTTTAATTATCTCTTCTTTGTTAATTTGTGCCATTTTTGTATTCCTCCTTATAATTTTGATTATTAAAACCAAGTATAAAGTCGGCTTTCTATATACTTAGTATTAATATTTTAATTATAACATATAAATACTTTTTTGTAAATACTTTATAAGTATTTATTTCATTAAGTAAAAAAAGTTATAGTATTAATACTATAACTTTTTATTTTATATTTCTTAATACATTTTGGATAATCTTTCTTGTACTTGTTCGTCTTCTAAATATTCATCGTATGTCATCATTTTATCGACTATTCCATTAGGGGTAATCTCTATAATTCTATTTGCAACAGTTTGAATGAATTCATGGTCATGTGCAGAGAACAAAATACTTCCTTTGAAGTTAGTAAGTGCTTTATTTAGTGATGTAATGCTCTCTAAATCTAAATGGTTTGTTGGGTTATCAAATAATAATACATTTGCATTAGAAAGCATCATTTTTGATAACATACATCTTACTTTTTCCCCTCCAGATAGTACTTTTGATTTTTTAAGAGCTTCTTCACCAGAAAATAACATTCTACCTAAGAATCCCCGTATAAATGATTCGTGTGGATCCGGTGAATACTGTCTTAACCAATCTATTAGATTTAAATCATTATTATCAAAAAACTCATTATTATCTTTTGGCATATATGCTGTTGATGTTGTAACTCCCCATGTGAAACTACCACTATCGGATTCTAATTCACCTGATAAAATTGATAATAATGTTGTTTTAACAATATCATTTTTTGATAAAAATACAATTTTATCATCAGGATTTACTGTAAAACTAATATTATCTAAAATTTTAACCCCATCAATTGATTTAGATATATTTTCTACTTTAAGTAAATTATTTCCAATTTCTCGCTCAGGTTTAAAATCGATAAATGGGTATTTTCTACTTGAAATTTGCATATCTTCAAATTGTAATTTTTCTAAGAGTTTTTTTCTCGAAGTTGCTTGTTTTGATTTAGAAGCATTCGCGCTAAATCTTGCAATAAATTCTTTTAATTCTTCACGCTTTTGTTCGATTCTTTTATTTTTTGCTGATATTAATCTTTGCATAAGTTCGTTCGATTCGTACCAAAAATCATAGTTTCCAACATACATTTTAATTTGTCCATAGTCAATGTCTGCAATATTTGTACATACTTTATTTAAAAAGTGTCTATCATGAGAAACAACTATAACTGTAGTTTCATCTAATCCCATTAGAAAATTTTCTAGCCAAACAACAGCTTTAATATCAAGACCGTTTGTAGGTTCATCTAATAATAGAATATCTGGATTCCCAAATAAAGTTTGAGCAAGTAATACTTTAACTTTTTCTGGTTCTGTTAATTCTTTCATAAGTTTTTCATGTAGCTCTGACGGGATTCCTAGTTGTGTAAGCATTGTCTCAGCATCACTTTCTGCTTCCCAACCATCTAATTCTGCAAACTCTCCTTCTAATTCAGCTGCCCTTAGACCTTCCTCTTCAGAGAAATCATCTTTTGCATAAATTTCATTTTTTTCTACCATAATATCCCACAATTTTTTATGTCCCATTAATACAGTATCTATAACTCTATCTTCTTCATGAGCAAAGTGATCTTGTTTTAATACAGCAATTCGTTTATTTTTCTCTACTACAATCTCTCCACCTGTTGAATCAATATCTCCAGACAAAATTTTCAAAAAAGTTGATTTTCCAGCACCATTTGCTCCAATTAATCCATAGCAATTTCCTGGTGTAAATTTAATATTTACATCCTCGAAAAGTTTCCTTCCTGAAAAATTCATTTTCAAGTTATTTACTATAATCATATTACCTAAATTCTGCTAACGTAAAATAAATTGTTAGCAGCTTTCACCTCCTACAGTTTATTATTCAATATAATTTAAATTCTATTCTACTCTTTCACCTTTTCTAAAGCTAACTCTTGATTCTATAAACCCATCATTATCGTATATTATCCATTCACCATCTAATTTATTGTCTACATAATGTTTTTGCTCTAATAATCTTCCATTTACAGAATATATATAATTATTTCCATTTAATTTACCATCTAGATAATTTCTTTCCTCTAATATTTTGCCGTTTTCATTAAAAATCTCCATTTTTCCATTTAGTAAATCATCTTTATAATTTTTTCTCTCTTTAATTGTTCCATCATAGTAATAAGATATATATTCTCCGTTTAGCAATCCATTTTCGTAATTCATTTTTAATTCATAAATTCCATTTTCATAAAAAGAAGCAGAGAGTCCATCCAATTTATCTTTTATATAATTATTTGATTCTTTAACAACTCCACTATAATAAAAATATTTTTCTAAACCATCTTTCATTCCATCTAAATAATGTGTTATTATTTCAACTTGTCCGTTATCATAATATATAATATAATCACCACTTAAAACATTGTTTTTATATGTTATAATATCCTTAACATCGCCGTTTTCATAATAATTAATTGTTCTACCGTCTAATCGGTCATCTTTATAATGTACTTCTCTTGTAATTGAACCATTTGCATCAAAAATAGTCTTTTTCCCGTTTAACTTATTATTTTCATATGTAATAATTTCATTTAACTTATTATTTATATATGTAATGTATTCACCGCTTATTACGCCCGAATTATAATTAATTTTTTTCTGAACAATCCCATCTTTATACCAAATACATTCGCCATGCAACAAATCATCTTTATATGAAAGAATTTCAACAATTATATTATCATCATCATATTTATAAAATTTACCATGTTTTTTCCCATTTTCATAATTTTGAATTTCGTTAATTTTACCATTGGCATGATACGAAGTGATTTTACCATCGTATTCTCCATTTTTATAATTAGATTCAATTTTTGTTAACGAACTATCATAATATACTAATGATTTGCCATCTTTCTTCCCGTCTATATAAAAAGATTTTTCTTTAATATATCCATTATTGAAATATGATGTATATTCCCCGTCTAATTTATCATTTTTATAATTACTCTTTATAGCTAATTCGCCCATATCGTCATACTCGACAAATTGTCCATCTTTTTTACCATTTTCATATATTCCTCTCATTTTTACAAATCCATTTTCATGATATGATATATATTTTCCAATTTTTCTATTTGCTTTGTACATTGATATTGATTCAATTTGTCCATTAAAATGATAAGTGATCCATTCACCTGTTTTTCTATCATTTTCGTACAAACCTTCCTCCTCTATTTGACCATTATCATAATATGAAGTATATAAACCATGCAATAGATTATCTCTTAAAACCTTTTCTACTTTTATATATCCATTTTCATAATATTCATTGATATTTCTATACTCATATTTCTCCTCAATTACCGGTGCTGGTTCTACTTTTATAGGTTCATTTTCTTTAATATTATTGTTAGAACACCCTACATTAATTAATAATACTATTAATATATAAAATATTAGTAATTTTTTTTTTCATTCTATTCTCCTTTATCACTTTATCTATTTTATTTTAAATTCATCTATTGATTTAAATATAGGATTACGTTTTTCAAATATAGTAAAAGTTTTATAGTCCAGCTCTTTTAATGTGTTATATACTATTTCAAAATTATCTGCTAAATGAATTAAATGATGTGCATCAGAACCAATTGTTAGTATTTTTCCACCAAGTTTTTTATATTTTTTAAGAATATCTACGGAAGGATGAAAACAATTAAGACCATATTTAAATCCAGAAGTATTAATCTCAATTCCTTTCCCTTTTTTTATTAGTTCATTCAAAATTTTTTCGATAATTTTTTCATGTTCATCGTAATCAATCTCATTATTTTCATATATTCCATATCTTTTAATAAAATCTAAATGTCCATAAACATCAAAATCATTAAATAACTCTATAGATTCAAGAATTTCTTCAAAATATTCGTTATAAGCTTCATATTTTGTTTTATTTTCAAAATAAACTTTATCTACAAAATCAACATTATTTATAATATGTGTTGAACCAATTATAAAATCAAAATTTAAATTTTTAATCTGAAATTCTATTTTATCTTTTAATTCTGGTTGTAGACCTAACTCCAATCCCTTTTTAATAATTATACTATTATTATATTTTTCTCTTAATTTCTCGTATTTAGAAAAATATTGTGAAAAATTCGGTAATGGTAAAATATACTCATGTTCACGATAATCTAGATGTTCAGTGAACATAATCTCTTTCAAACCTTTATTTATACTCTCTTTAATAATATCTTCCATATCAAAGTTCCCATCAAAAGATATATTCGAATGAATATGATAATCACTATAAAACAATAAAATTCCTCCTCTTATAAATATTATTTTTGTTAAAATTTTAGTATATAATGTGTCATTTTAATTGTTTTTCATATTTATATCTATAATTTTTTTATTAAATTTCTACTAAAGAATTATTTTTTTCATTATATATATATTTGTTTTCATTTAAATAAATTAAGAATTCGTCTAATGAAATATCATAATAAGAAACTAAATCCGAAATAGAATTAAACTCATCTCGTAATTTCATATTAATCAAACTTATTAATATATGTATATCCATTAATTTATAATTAACTAAATTCATATAATAATTCCTCCCTATAATTAGAGTATTTTTATAGTTATTATATTCTATTTATAAATATAAGTCAATAGATTTTATAATTATATAAACTCTAAAATATATTATTGTTTTAAAATTGGAAAACATATTATTTAATATATTTATAAAATTTTTAATAATTATTTTTACTAATTTTGGTAAAGTTTTCTTCATTATTTTTTTAATTTACTCTTTATTTCTGAAATTTAATTTTTATTTAAAATTTCATTATTTTTTTTCATAGTAAAAGTCTTTCAATTTTACACGTTTACAATTAGATATAATTTCTAATATTCAAATAAAACTTTTAAAACATAAACAGATATGAAATAAAAAAAGATGAATATAAGTAAGAATAATTGCAATCCTTAATTAAAATTTATCTGTTGTGAGATTCTTTTTAAAATCAATTTAAATAAAAAACAGGATTAAAATAACCCTGTTTTTAATTAATTATATTTTTCATTATTATATCTATTACTTCTGTAGAACTTAAACTTGACGTAAATCCTGCTGCTTTTTTATGACCGCCACCATTAAATAACGAAGCTAAATGATTTGAATCTCCATTTTTTGATCTAATACTACCCTTAACAGAACCATTTTCTTCCTCTCTTAAAAATAAACTAAAGTCAGCTTCTTCAAAATCACGTAAAAAGTCCACAAGCCCTTCCGTATCATCTTTTGTAAGTTTATCACTTTTCATATCATTATATGATAAAAAATAATATATTAATTTTTTTTCCTTTACAAATACAAACTCCGTAAATAATTTTCCAAAAAGTTTCATCTGCTTTAATGATTTATTTTTAAATAAAATATTATTTATTTTTGAATTATCTACTCCAATTTTTTTTAACTCATATGCTATGAAAAATGTTTTTTCAGTAACATTACTATATGCAAAATTTCCAGTATCATTTACAATACCTGTATAGATTGCCTCAGCAATATCCAAATCAATTTTAATATTTAAAAATTGTATTAGTTCATATATAATTTCTGAAGTAGATGAATATTCTGAACCAATAAAATTGATATTTCCATATTTAGTATTACTTATATGGTGATCAATATTTATTACAGTATTCGTCTCATCTATAAATTCTGCAACTCTCCCAATTCTTTCAATATTAGCGCTATCAAGAGCTATTATCAAATCAAATTTATACTTTGTATCAACGTTAGATTTCTCCTCTATTAAAAAAGAATGATTTAAAAACTTAAGATATTTAGGTATCTTATCGTCAATAACAAATCTTATAATTTTTTCTTTATCTGAATTTAAGGCATTCAAAGCTAACATTAACGCAAGTCCAGATCCAATTGCATCTCCATCAGGATTTTTATGAGCAGTAATTAGTATCCTTTTTGCGTTTTGAATTTTTTCTTTTATTTCATTAAACATTTTTACCTCCAATAATTAATATTTTATAATTTTTATGTTCTTTTTTAAATAATAATCTACACTTATTCCATTTCCTAATATGAGAGTATTATTAAAACTACCATTATATACCCCTTTGTATCCACAAGAAGGACTATTGGATTTTAAAATCACTATTTCACATTTTAATAATTTAAGTATTTTATATGATTCATACGCTCCAATCATAAATTTATTCGTATAATCATTTTTATATACATCAATTACTCTATTATTATCTATTTCCACAGAATTTCTTGGTGTACTTAATCCTGATAGTTGTTCTGGACATAAAGGTATTAAATTAACAATTTTATACATCTCTTTAAAGATATTTTTATAATTATTACCACCGTTATATTTTGTATTTATGCCAACTATACAAGCACTTATACCTATATTTATATTTGGTTTAATTTTACGAGTAATTCCGTATTTTAGATTTTTTTTCATACGACGAATAAATGGAAAAATTTCATATAAAGGCTCTAAAACAAAATTTCTTTTTTTATATTCTTTATGTGGAATAGTTAATTTTTCTGTATTAATATTCATATTTTCATATAATATAATATCAATATCAATTGTTCTGCTTCCCCAAAATTCTATTCTCTCTCTATGTAAATCATTTTCAATTTTATTTATTTCTTCCAAAAATTTATATGGATTTAACTTAGTTTGTAGATATATTCCAATATTATAAAAGTTTGGTTGTAATGCATTCCCTACCGGAAAAGTTTCATATAATGAAGAAATTTTTATTATTCTTGTATTGTCTATTTGTGAAATTTTAATAATTGATGTTATAATATTTTCTATTTTATTACCAAGATTTGTTCCTACACTTAAAAATACATTTTTATATTTCATTACTATTCTCCCTTGTAATGTTTATTGCAACATATTCGAAATTTCCATTTATTGGTGCATTTGGTTTTTTTATAGTAACTTCGATTTTCTTTACTACATATTTTTCAATTATTAGTGTGCAAATATTTTCAGCAAATGCTTCAATTAAATTAAATTTATTTACATTTGATAAATCTACAATATCATAATATATTTTTGAATAATCTATTGAATCATTTAAATTATCGCTTAAACAAGCTTTTTTTAAAGATTTAGTAATTATAACATCAATAAAATAATTTTGTCCTAATTTTTTTTCCTCTTCTAAAACACCATGAAATCCATAAATTTTCATATTTTTTATAATAATTTTATCACTCATTACTTCACCTTTTTTCGATTTTTTAAAAAATTCTCTAAAAATTCCATGCTTTGATTTATTATTAGATTTTGATCATAATCATATTGTTCTATTAATTTAATTGATTCAAACAATTCTCCTACACAAAAAGATATATGTGAATCACTCCCCAGACTTATAAAACACCCATATTTTTTTGCTAATTTTATTATTTCATGACAATTTTTTTCTCCACCTTTTCTACTTCCTGTGAAGGAACTATTGTTTATCTCAATAGCAGTATTGTACTCTTTTGCAGTTTTAACAGCTAATTCATAATTTAATTGAAATAAAGGATGCCCCATATGAGCAAGTACATCTATTTTTCCAGATTTTATACCATTTATTACTGCATTTGTATTTTTATCATAAGTCTCATGATTATAACCAGTATTTTTATGAAATGCTGCTAACACAATATCTAGTTTATTTAAATCATTATCCCCTAGATCTATTTCCCCTTTTTCAGATATTATATTTGCTTCAATCCCTTTATATATCCTCACACCGTCTATATAATTTGGTATAACTCGTAAATTTGAAAAATAATACCTATAAGGGGCATCTGGTGCATTTGGTCCGTGATCAGTTATTGCAAATGCTTTTATCCCTTTTTTATTTGCCTGCCTTGCTATCTCCTCAATTGTACTATAAGCATGTTGTGAAGCAACGCTATGTACATGTAAATCAATATTATATTTCATTATTTTTTTCTCCCTGTAATTATATTTCCAATATTAGAAAAGAAATTATCTTTTTTGTCCATATTTTCCGTTCTTTTTTCATTTTCATATCCTAAGAATTTTGCACGTAAGTTCATGGTAGATACTTCAACCATTGATGATGCGTTTCTTCCTGAAGATATATATAATTCAATTTTAGGAAATTTTTTTCCCAATATTTCAATTTCCTCTTTTGGTTCCTCTTTTTTTGTAAGGTAATCTTCAACTTTTAATTCCTTTAATTCTATTACCACATCAAGTTGTTTTTCATGCCTTACTGATCCTAATCCATATAAAGTTTTTATATCAATAATTCCAATGCCTCGTATCTCCATAAAGTACAGTGATTTATGTCCACTACCTATTACTCGACCATCATTATATTTGACAAATCTCACCTTATCATCAGCAATTAATCTATGACCTCTGTGAATTAATTCCAAAGCTGTTTCACTTTTACCTATCCCGCTTTTACCAATAAGCATAACTCCGAATCCAAATACTTCAACTAATACTCCATGCATAGTTATTTCTTCTGCAAATTCTTTTTCAAAATAATCAATTAATTCTTCAGAAACCTCATTTATATCTTGTTCGGTACACATTAATAAATGATTTTTTTCTTTTACATTTTTTATAATATAATCAGGCACATTTTTTGCACCAGTTATTAACAAAAATGGAAAATCATAGCTAAAATAGTGTTCTAAATATCTATCTCTTTTTTGGTCTAATAATTTATTTAAATAATTTAATTCTGATTGACCAATTAATTGAAGATTTTTATACCCACCCTCTTCCAAAATTTCATAGAACCCAGAAAATTCCAAGGAAGGTCTGTGTATATATGGGGTTGTAAGATTTTTTTCATCTAATAAAGATTCACCATATAAAATTTTAAGGTCAAATTTTTCTTTAATGGTTCTAGCATTTATTATTTTGTTATTACTCATTTTGCCCTCCTCAATTTTTTCTCTTTTTTTACGATTAATTGTAATCATTTTTTGAGTTTCATTAATAAATGTAAGAGCTGAATTTTCTCCACTTTTTTTTAGTCTTTCATTAATTGCAGCAGTTTCTAGTATAATTCCTAAATTTCTACCTTTTCTTACTGGTATTACAAGTTTTGGGATATTTATTCCCAATAAATATTGATTTGTTATATCAACACCTAGTCTATCATATGTTTTATTGCTATCCCATTTTTCAAATTTTATAATTAAATCAATTTCTTTATTTCTACGGGATGAACCTATTCCAAAGTACTCAACAACATCAATTTTTTCATCATTAAATACTTTTAATATATATCTCTTATTTTTTTGATTTTGATGATATCCATTTTCACCAATTAATTGTGTATCAGATATTTTTTTTATAACAAGTAACTCATCAGTTATAAATCTATGTCCTTTTTCAAGTAATTCAATTGTCGAACCAATTTTAGCACTTTCATCTCCTGTAATCATTAAACCAATTCCAAAAATATCTAATAGTGTAAAATTATTTAAAATAATTTCAGGAGCAAGTTCCTTTTGCAAATATATACGTAATATTGTTAAAAAGCTTTGAATTGTTCCCTTCACTTGAAGTAATATTTTATTTTCAATTTTTGCAATCTCTATAAAATCTTTTTTTAAATTTTTATTATCTACAACAATTAAACAAGGAAATGAATAACTAAAATATCTTATAAAATTCTCTTTTCTTATATCTTCTGGTAATGAATAGAAATATTTTACCTCCTCTTTACCAATAACATGAATATACTTATCTAAATTTTGATTGTTTTCTAATAAATATCCTGTTAATTCTATTCCGGGTCTGTAAATATCAGCAGTTATATTTGTTTTTAACAAATTATCTTTACCACAAAGAACACGTAATTTTAAATCTTTAACTAATTGCTCAACAGTTATTAATTTTTCCATAAAATTCTCCTTTTTAAATTAAATTTTTAATCTTATTAAAGGAATCTCTTTAATTTTTTTCTTTTGGATAATCTCATTACGTTTTATTTCAGCATCATTCATTGAATTAAAATTATTAATTATAATTTTATAATATTTTACATTATTAATACTTTGTACCATAATCTCAGGATTATATTCTTTATATGATTTAATACACTCATTAGCATTTCTTTCATCTCTATATACTGCTATTTGTATATAATAAGTTTTTTCTTTATCATTTTCAGCAATATTTTCATTTAAATTTTCATCTAGTTTTGTTCCGTTTTCTGATTCAATAATAATTTCATTTAAATCTTTTTCTATATTATTCGTATCACAATTTTCTTCAGTGCTTTTTATAGGTATATATGGGATTTCAGGCGTAGTTATATAAAAATTTGATTCTCTAATATTAATATTGTTTTGAATATTTCTCATTGTATCTTTCTGATTATATTTTAATATAACATACGAATTTTTAATATTATTTGTTAAAATTGTAAAAGCAATAATAAATGCTATTAAAAATACTAATTTTGTTATTACTCTGATTTTTTTATTTTTAAATTTTATTTTTTTATTTAATTTCATTAACCATCACCTTTTTTAATTCACCTATAAAATACAGTGAACCAGCATAAACAACTGCTTTTTTATCTGTTAAATTTGCAGTATTAATTGCTTTTTGAATGCTATTTTCAACATATATCTCACTAAAAAATTCTCTTCCTATATTCTTTAATTCATTTGCACACATTCCACGATAATAATCTAATGAAGTAAATACAACAGAACTTGAAAAGTCTGAAAAAATTTCTAATATTTTTTTAACATCTTTATCTTTTAATATTGAACATACCAATATAACTTCATCCTTATTATACATTTTTTTTATAGTATTGCATAACTTAGTTGCTGAATCAAAATTATGTGCCCCATCAAAAATATTAATTTTATCTTTTTTTACAATTTCAAGTCTGCCACTCCAAACAGTGTTTTTAATTCCCTGTTTAATACTTTCTTTTGATATACCAAGACTTCTAAGTACTCCATATGCTGTTAAAAAATTATTACATTGAAAATCTCCAAATAATGGTAATACGTATGTTTCTTTATCTATATTTATTACAGTATTGTAATTTTCCATATCTAAATAATAACTGTGGTTATTATATTTTTCTAAAATATCTATATATAAATTAGTATATGATTTAAAAATTTCTTTTACATTTTCTTTATCATCGCAAAAAAATAGAGGAATATTTTCTTTAATTATACCAGCTTTTTCATGTGCAATTTTTTCTATTGTGTCTCCTAAAAATTCAGTATGGTCTATGGAAACATTTGTTATTACTGATAATGTTGGATTCACGATATTAGTAGAGTCAAATCTTCCACCCATACCTGTTTCAAGTATTGCCCAATCAACTTTTTTATCAGAAAAATATTGTAACATTATTGCTGTTGTAATTTCAAAAAAAGTCGCTTCTATTTCCAAATCATTTACTATTTTTTCAATTTTATTAAAATAATATATTATTTCTGAATCTTCTACTAACTCTCTATTGACTACAATTCTCTCATTAAATTTAACTAAATGCGGTGATGTATATTTTCCGACTTTATAAGAATTTTCTATTAATACATTTTCCAAAATAGATGCAGTAGAGCCTTTACCATTGGTACCAGCAATATGTATTATTTTATAATTGTTTTGTGGATTTCCCAATTTATCCATAATTTTTCTGATATTATCTAAACCTAATTTAATTCCTTTTGAGTTATACGAATATAATTTCTCTAGTAATTTATCCATAATTATACCATTATCTCTAACATTTTTAAAACAATGTTTTTAGAATTATTTGCAGCAATATTTACAAATTTATTAAAATCAATATTTGCAGAGTGATCTGCCTTATCTGATATTGATCTAATTACTACAAACGGTATATTAAAAAGTGTAGCCACATGAGCAACAGAAGCACCCTCCATCTCAACACAATCCCCATTAAATTTATCTCTTAACCATTTAATTTTCTCAATTGAGCTTACAAATTGATCACCACTTAATATACGTCCTACTACAATTTTTTCATTAGTAAATATATCCTTTGCTGATTTTTTAGCTAATTCTATTAAGTTAATATCAGACTTAAATTCTAGTTGATTCATTCGAGGAATTTGTCCATACTTTGCACCAAAAGCTGTTGCATCAACATCATGTTGGATTAAGTCTTTTGAAATAACAATATCACCTACATTCAAATCATTATTAACACCACCAGCTACTCCTGTGAATATTATTTTTGTTACATTAAATTGTTCAATTAATATTGTTGTACAAATTGCTGAATTTACTTTACCTATTCCACTTTGCACAAGTATTATATCTTTTTTATTTAGAATTCCACTATAAAATACAAAACCTGCCATTGTATTCTCTTTAATGTTTTTAATCTGTTTTTTTAATTCTATTATTTCTTCTTGCATTGCACCAATTATTCCTATCAATTTTATCATCCTTTCAATTTGAATTATATAATATTTTACTTATATTATACGATATATTTCAACTTTTTTCAAGAAATATATTAACATATATATATATATATGTTAATATAGTTTTATAGAAAATTATTATTTTTAATTTAAATTATATTCAGACTCCTTGATATAATTTTTTAGCAGGGAAACTCTTTTTAATTATATATTTTATTTTATCTGAATTTTTAAGATCTAATATATTCATTTTATTCAATAGTTTTACCAGTAAATTTACATTTGATTTTATAGGTGCTTCCTACTGTAATTTTATCTATGTTTATCAGTAATTAAAATATTTTTTATTTTATTTACAATTTTTTTCCATTATATTAATTTAGAAGTATATTTTTATTTTATAAATATTAAAATTAGAATATCGACTTTTTATAATTTAATATGTACAAACTAAATCTTACTAAAGTTTATTTTGTAGATTAATAAAGAAAAATTGTAATGATAATGTCATTTTTTTCAATTATAATTAAACTTTATCTAAAAATAAATCTGCATCATTAATAAAACGGAAATATTTAATTTTTTATAATTAAAATATCACATGAAATAACATTATAAAATAATTTTCAAAAATAGTAAATGAATTAATTAGAAACAAATTATATATAAAATTTAATTTGTTTGCATATAGATTTAATAAGTCTAAATTATTGTTTTATTTTTTTATAAAAAAATAAAACAAGGATAGCCAACTAAAATCTGGCTATCCTTGTTTTATTAATCTTTTTTTAATTTGAAATATACTCCTGCTAAAGGTGGTAAATTAATGTTTATTGAATGATTTCTACCTTGCCAATTATAATCGTCTGACCATTTTCCACCATAATTTCCTTTATTGCTTCCCCAATACTCCCATGAATCACTATTAAATATCTCTTCATAGTATCCATGTTGCGGTACCCCTATTCTATAATTTTCTCTATACATTGGTGTAAAGTTAAATACGCAAACAATTATTTCATCGTTATTTTTTGATTTTCTTGCAAACGATATTACGCTATTATCAGAATCATTAAAGTCCATCCACTCAAAACCCTCGTAACTAAAGTCAATTTCCCATAGTGCCTTATTGTTTTTATATACTTTATTTAGTTCTTCAGTGAATTTTCTTAATTTTTGATGTGGTTCAAACTCCATTAAGTTCCAATCTAAACTTTGTTTACAATTCCATTCACTCCACTGACCTATATCACTACCCATAAATGTAAGTTTTTTTCCTGGATGAGCATATATATATGAATAAAATAGTCTAGAATTTGCAAATTTTTGCCACATATCTCCTGGCATTTTATTTAACATAGATCCTTTTCCATGTACAACCTCATCATGTGATAATGGTAAAATAAAGTTTTCTGTAAATGCATACATTAATGAAAACGTTAAATTATTTTGATGATATTTTTTATATATTGCATCCTTAGATATGTACGATAACGAGTCATTCATCCAACCCATATTCCATTTCATAGAGAATCCTAATCCTCCTAAATGTAAAGGTTTACTTACTCCTGGCCAAGCTGTTGATTCTTCAGCAATAGTTAATATTCCTGGATAGTATTTATGTGAAATACTATTAAAATACTTAATAAATTCTATTGCCTCAAGATTTTCTCGTCCACCAAATTTGTTTGCCACCCATTCTCCATCTTTTCTGCTATAATCAAGATATAACATAGATGCAACAGCATCAACTCTTAATCCATCTATATGAAATTTATCTAACCAAAACAATGCATTTGTTATAAGAAAGTTTTTAACTTCATTTCTACCATAATTAAATATGTATGTACCCCAATCAGTATGTTCACCTTGACGTGGATCCATATGTTCATATAAAGCAGTTCCATCAAATCTACCTAAACCATTTGCATCTTTAGGGAAATGTCCTGGCACCCAGTCTAATATAACACCTATATTATTTTGATGTAGTTTATCAACTAAATACATTAAATCTTCTGGTTTTCCAAATCTACTTGTTGCAGAGAAAAAACCTGTTACTTGATATCCCCAAGATTCGTCTAATGGATGTTCCGCAAGTGGCATAAACTCTACATGCGTATAATTATTTTCAGCTAGATACGGCACTAATCTATCTGCCAATTCTCTATATGTCATAAATCTTTCTTCACCATCTTCAATTACTCTTTGCCACGAACCTAAATGTACTTCATAAATTGAAATTGGTTTCTCAAGCCAATTTGTTTTTTTTCTATTATCCATCCATTCGCTATCGTCCCAAGCATGTTTTTCATCAATTGTATATACAATTGAAGCATTAGCTGGTCTTTTTTCTGTGAAAAATGCATAAGGGTCAGATTTTTTTAGTACATGACCATATTTTGTTTTAATCTCAAATCTGTATAAGTCACCTTCAATAATTCCAGGAATAAATAATTCCCATACTCCTGAACCGCCTAACATTCTCATTTGGTGTACTCTTCCATCCCAGTTATTAAAGCTTCCAATAACACTTAATCTTACAGCTTCAGGTGCCCATACAGAAAAATGTGTCCCCCATACTCCGTCATGTTCTATAATATGAGCTCCCATTTTTTCATATATTCTATGGTGATCTCCTTTTCTAAATAAATATATATCGTATTCTGTTAGAACTGGTAAAAATGAATATGGGTCAACTGTTGTCCATGTTTCACCATTAAAATATTCGTAAATATATTGATATTTTACGATATGAGATTTATCATATACTAATTCAAATAGTCCATCTTCATGAACTTTCTCCATATAAATCTCTTTACCATCTTTCTCATCAATAAACTTTACCGATTTTGCTGCTGGGTGAAAAGTTCTTATTACCAATTGATTCTCATTTAATTTATGCATACCTAAAATACCAAAAGGATCTTTTGTGTGTGCATGTATTATTTGTTTCATTTCATATTCATTTAAAATAGCCATAAAACTCCTCCTCTTTTATTTTTTAATCTTCTAATAGTGCTAAAGGCATTGTGAAATAGATATATTTTTCTTCGTTTTCCCCTTTTAATAAAACTGCTGACGATGAATCTGTTAAATTCATCTCTATGTTTGTTGTTTCTAAATTTTGTAAATAATCAATTAAAAATTTTACATTTAAAGATATATTAAGATCATCTCCATCTTTAATTGTATCGATTTCCTCTTTTATTTTCGCTGATTTTGAAATTCCTTTTATAATTAATTTATTACCTATAAAAGAAAATATCGCACTATTTTTACTATCTATATTTGATCTTACAAAAACTAGAACTCTTTTTAATAATGATGTATAATCTTTTGTATTAAGTACAACTTTTTTATTATATTGTGTGTTTGACAGTATTGATTCATAATCAGGAAATTCTAAATCAATAACTCTACTCAAAATAGATACTTCTGCAATTCTAAAAAATATTTGAGTTCCTTCATATCTTACGTTAATCATAGTTCCATCGATATTTTTAAGAATTTTAACCATACTATCGATTGTTTTAAGTGGAATACTCACTTTTATTTCTGTATCAAAACCAGCCTCTTCGCCAAGTTCGGCTTCGCAATAAGCAAGTCTATAAGTATCTGAAGAAACAATTTTAAGTATCCTATTTTTTATCTCCATTCTCACACAATGCACTGATAAATTATCAGAAGTTTGTGCTGCTGCCATCTTTGTTTTTTCAAGCGAATTTACAAAAAGATCTTTATTTATAAAAATCTCTTTTCCAGATTCTATTTCTCTTATTACAGGATATTCCTCTGCATCATAAATTTGAAATTCAGAAACAGCAATTTTTGTACTAATAATGAGTTTTCCTTCTTGCTCCTCTATTAGTATTTCCTCTTTATCTACCTCTTTTAAATACTCGACAATTAAATTATAAGCAAAAACAGTCTTCCCTTCTTCTATAACCTCACCATCAATAGTCGTTTTAATAGTCAGTTCAAGGTCTGTACCTTTTAAAGTAATCAGTTTACCTTTTGCTTCTAGCTCTATCCCAGATATAACAGGTCTTATTTTATTTTCACGCACAGCTTTTTCAACTATTTGTATTGCTTTTAAAAATACATTTCTTTGAATCTTAATTTTTAACATTATAACTATATCTCCTTTCTACATTCTTATTCAAAATTCTTTAGTGCATCTTCTTCTGTGTCATATATATCAAAAAAGTTTGACAATCTTGTTAATTCAAACACTTTCTTTATAGTTGGCGTTAATTCTACTATCTTCATTTGTCCATTATTTTTTTTAAGAAGTTTAAGTATTGCAACTAAAACTCCTAATCCAGAACTATCCATATAAGTTGTTTTTCCTAAATCAATCAGTATTTTATCATTACCTTGTTCAATAATATTATTAAGTTCTTTTTTTAAACTAACCGATGTATAAACATCAACATCTCCTTCTAATAATACAGAAATAATCTCATTGTTAATTTTTTTAATTTCAACATTAATCATAGTCTTGTTTAAATAACTAATTAAATTAGTTATTTAACTCCCCCCCTTTTCAGTTAATATCATTTGATTAATCTTCCAAGTACCACTTTAATTTTTCATCAAACTCTAGTTTAAGCTTTTCCAATGCTTTTTTCTCAATTTGTCTTACACGTTCTCTAGTAACATTATACACTTTTCCAATTTCTTCTAGTGTTTGAGGATCGTCATCATTTAAACCAAATCTTAGAATTAATACTTCTTTTTCTCTATCTTTTAGAGATGATAGAGCATTAATAAGATCTTTTTTGGCAATTTTATTTAATATCTCCTGTTCTAATGATATTTCCATATCGTCGTTTAAAAAGTCATCTATCACTGAATTATCAGCATCAATAGAATCTAATGAAATCAAAGTCTGAAACTCTAACATTATCTCTCTTACATTTTTTTCACTAATGCCAGTTTTTATTGAGATAATACTGTGTTCTGGATATGTATTAGTTTTTGCTATATACGATGCTACAAATTTATTTATTTTATTAAACATGTCGTGTTTATAAGATGGAATTCTAATCTCTCTACCTTTATTAATAATTGCTTTTGATATAGACTGTTTAATCCACCAAACTGCATATGTACTAAACCGATACCCCTTTGTATAATCGAATTTGTTAATAGCATATATTAATCCTATGTTACCCTCGCTAATTAAATCTATGAAATTTAATCCTTTATTAAGATATCTTTTTGCAACGTTAACAACTAATCTAAGATTACATACAATTAAAGTTTGTTTTGCATCAAAATTCCCATTTTGACTCTCTTTTAAAAGTTCATATTCCTCATCTCTATTTAGAATCTTATATTTTTCAATATCCTTTAAATATAGTTTAACTAAATCATTAATCTCATCCATATTCGCGTCTCCATTTTCTTAATAAAATTCTTCTTTTAAATCGCGCTCCATTAAAAATTCCATCCCTTTTTCGACTTTTTCATTTTCATATATAATTTTATACAAAGTCTCTACAATTGGCATATTTATATTATTTGATTGTGAAATATTGTAAACAGCTTTCACAGTATGAACTCCTTCAGCAACCATTAACATTTCATCTAAAATATCTTTAATTGATCTTCCTTTTCCAAGTTCTTCACCAACATATCTATTTCGACTATGTTTACTTGTACAAGTTACGATTAAATCTCCTATTCCTGATAATCCAGAAAAAGTATTTTCACTAGCTCCAAAAGCTTTTCCAAATCTTACTATTTCAGCTAACCCTCTTGTAATAATTGCAGCTCTAGAGTTATCGCCAAAACCCATCCCATCAACAATTCCTGTTGCAATTGCAATACAATTTTTTACAGCTCCACCTAATTCCACTCCAATTAAATCTGTATTTATATATACACGAAAATAACTTGTGTTAAAAATTTCTTGTACTCTTTTTGCAATATCTTTTTCATATGCAGCTGCTACAATAGCAGAAGGTATTTTACCTCCCACTTCTTCTGCATGTGTTGGACCAGATAGTGCAACTATATTTTTATGAAATTTTCCATAAAGTTCATCTTTTATTACTTCTGATAATCTTTTTAAACTGCTTATCTCAATCCCTTTTCCTGTATTTACAATTATTAAATTTTCATGTACTTGATTTGCTATTTTCTCTACAATGCTTCTTAAATGCTGTGAAGGAATAGCTAGTACTAAAAATGATACATCTTTTAATAAACCGTTTATTTCGTTAGTAATTTTTAATTTTTCTGGAAAAATAACCCCTGGTAAATAATTTTTATTTTCTCTATCATCTATAAGTTTATTTGATTGTTCTTTATTATATTCCCATAAAGTTACATCATAATTTTTATTAGAAAGAAGTACTGCAAGTGCAGTTCCCCAACTTCCTGCTCCCATAACTACAATTTTTTCCATATTCTACTCCTTCTTAAATTTAATTTTATTTTCTTCCCCTTTAAATAATCTTTGTATATTCGTTTTGTGCTTGTATATAATATAAATCCCAATAATTATCCCAAAATATATTGTCATTATTTTGTCTACGCCATAATAAAAATATGTTAAGAACGAGAAAGATAATGCAGATAATATTGAACCTAATGATACAAATCTTGTAAAATAAACAACTATACTAAAAATAATTAAAATTGTAATCATAACTTTAGGTACAATTACAAAAAAAACTCCTAAACTTGTAGCAACTCCTTTACCACCTTTAAATTTAAGAAATAAAGACAATATATGACCAATTATTACAACTACACCAATAATTAATAGATATAAATCATCGTAGTATTTAAATAAGTATTTCCCAATTAATAACGGTATCGCTCCTTTTAATATATCTAATAATAAAACAATAATCCCTATTTTTGCACCTAAAACACGTATTGCATTTGTAGCTCCTGTATTCTTACTACCATGCTCTCTTATATCTAAACCACTTATTTTTTTACCGATCCATACACCTGATGGAATACTACCAATCAAATATGAAAATATTAAAAATAAAATAAATAAAGTATATCCCAATTTAAACTCCTCCTAATTATATATAAATTCAAATTTCGAAATAATTTCTATGTGGTTTGTGTTTGGAAACATGTCTATTGGCTGTATTTTCATAAGTTTATACCCTTTTTCACAAAGTAGTTTTGCATCCCTAGCAAAACTTGATGGATTACATGAGATATATACTAATTCTGGAATTTTTAGATTACTAATTTTATCTATGATTTCTATTTCAAGTCCTTTTCTAGGAGGATCAAATATAATTACATCGACTTTATTTTTATTATTTAAAAGTTCAATTAATTTATCATCAACACTTCCATTTATGACCTTCATATTTGAAAGTTTATTTATTTTAATATTTCTATTTGCATCGTTACAAGCATCTTTAACTAATTCAATTGAATATACATACTTCGATTTTCTTGCAAAAATAGCACCTATTGTCCCTGTACCTGCATATGCATCTACAACAATTTTATTTTCAAGATCGTTAATATAACTATATGCAATATTATACATCTTCTCTGCTTGATGAGTATTAACTTGAAAAAATGATAATGGTGATATTAAAAAAGTCATTCCATTTATATTTTCATATATATTTTTTTCACCATAAATATGTATATTTTCCTTACCCAAAACAACATTTGATCCAGTTAAATTTATGGAAATATAGCATGATTTTATTTCTTTAAAGCTATTACAAATTTCCATTGCTAGTTGCTGAATTTTTTTATATTTTTTTTCATTTGTTACAATTACTAGCATAATTTCACCAATTTTATTTATCCGTAACATAACATTTCTTAAAGAACCTTTTCGTGATTTTTCATCATATATAATTATACTGTTTTCATATGCATTTTCCTTTATTTTTTTTATAATTTTATTAAAAATTACAGGTTGAATAATACAATTATCATTATCAACAATATCATGAGTTCTTTTTTTATAAAAACCTGATATAATTTTACTATTTTCTTTACCAATTGCCTGAATGACTTTATTTCTATAGTGATAAATATTTTCAGAAGCAATCGTATCATAAAGTTCATAATCAAAAATAGATGCTAATGAGCCTACAACTTCTTTTACCATCTCTTTTTTGTATGCTAATTGTGTATTATAGTTCATCATCATAAAATCACATGCACCACATTCATTAAAATAATGACATTTTGGTATTACTCTATTTTTAGAAGATTTAATTATTTCTGTTATAATTCCTCTGCTATAATTTTTTTTACTAGAAATAATATTTACTTTTAGTTCATCTCCTGGGACAGATTCCGGCACAAATACAACTTTATCATCAAAATACCCTAATCCTTCACCACCAAATATGATTTTTTCAACTTTAATATTTATTTCGTTATTTTTCATTAAAATACACTCCGTCATATTAATCATCATTATCTGTATTATCTGTATTATCTATATTATATTTTTTTATTTTATCATAAAGTGTTGTTCTACCAATACCTAATAATTTAGCAGCCTCTACTTTATTCTGATTTGCATTTTCCAACGCTTTAATTATAAGTGCTTTTTCTACATGATTTATATCCAATATATCATTATCTATTAAATACTTAATAGAATTATAATTTATTTCTTCATTTTTTTTAACAAAATAAACTTCTTCAATTACATATGTATCACTTAAAACAATCATTCTTTCTAATAAGCTTATAAGTTCTCTTACATTTCCAGGATAATCATAAGTTAATAATTCTTTTATTGCTTTTTCAGATAAAACCATATCCTCTTTTTCCATATTTTTTCTTATTGAACGGAAAAAATAATTAATCATAATTGGCAAATCTTCTTTTCTTTCTCTAAGTGAAGGAACAATAATTGGAAAATTCATTAATCTAAAATATAGATCTTCTCTAAAATTACCTTTTTTTACTTCATCTTCTAAATTTTTATTAGTTGCAGCAATAAATCTAACATCTACTTTAATAGTTTCATTTCCACCGACTTTTTTTAATTCTCCATTTTCTATTACCCTTAACAATTTTGCTTGACTTTTTAACTCCATATCACCTATCTCATCTAAGAAAATTGTCCCCTCATTTGCTTCCTCGATTAAACCTTTTCTTGAAAAATTAGCACCAGTAAATGAACCTTTCTCATGACCAAATAGTTCTGCCTCTATAAGTGTTGACGATATTGCGGCACAGTTTACTGCAATATAAGGTTTATTATTTCGTTTACTTTTTTCAAATACCCTTTTAGATATAAGTTCCTTCCCAACACCGCTTTCTCCGATTATTAAAACAGTTAAATTTGTTGGGGCAACCTTATCTATCATTTTCTTCATATTTTGCATGGGAATACTTTCACCTATAATTTGACTCATTGAGTCCCCGTCAAAACGGGTATTTTTAACATTCTCTATTATATCTTCTTTTTTTATAGGAGTTGTTAATGACTGATATATTGTTGTTAAGACTTTTTCAAAATCCTCTTTTGTAATTGGTTTTCTTAAATAATCATAAATACCAGTTTTCTTATTTTTTTTATTAAATATCTCTTTTATCATATCTGTAAAGTTTAAGTCGAGATTATATTTATTTAAATTATAAAAATAATAACTCTCTTCAAAGTTTTTATCATTATCAACAATATTTCCTATGAAAAATTTATTTTTTTTCTCTTTATTTAAGTTTTCAATCTCATTACGATAACTTTTATCATTTAGACTAATTAAAACAACATCAAATTCCTTTTTTTGTAATAATGCAATTCCTGATTTAACATCTGTTTCAAATTTTATCTCGTCATAATTTCTAATTCGAGTTTTAAAATAATTTATTATCTCTTTATCTTTTGTTATTAATAAAAATAAAATTTTATTCATATTATCCCCCATTTAATTTTGGCTTTTTGCAAAAACTAAATTATTTTAATAACCTATTTCTTTAAAAATTTGTATATAATATCTAAATAGTATCCTAAAACTCAAAAATAATATAAAGAAAACAACTAAAGAAAAAAATAATATACCTATAAATAATTTTTTCTTACTTTCTTCTGAAATTGTGTTTGATTTATATAAATAAAATAAACTGATTGGACCCATTATTAAAGTTAATATTATAATACCTAGTTCTGACTTCCAAAAATCATTTTGATTTTTATTTACTATTTTATTATTATTTTGATTACTTCCACAAAATCTACAAAAGTTATCACCGACATCTATTATTTTACTACAATTCTTACATTGCATCTCATTCACCTTTTATTTTAGAATATACAAGTATTTTACATCATTTTTAAAACTTTTTCAAGCTATATTTTATTTTAAAATTATTCAGTAAGAATTTTTCATTTTAAATTTATATTATTAATAAAAAATTTATTGTTAAAACTTGTTTTTAAAAAAAATTTATAGTATAATTATTATTATAAAATATAAAAATGAGGTGATTAATATTAAATTTTTACTAATTGAAGATAACTATGTAAATGCAAAATTAATGCAAAAAATGCTTGCTCCTTATGGTGAGGTTGATACAGCTACAAATGGACTTGAAGGTATTACAATGTACAATGAATCTATTAATAAATTATCTCTTTATGAGATTATTTTTTTAGATATTATGATGCCTAATATTAATGGATTTCAGGTACTTAAAGAAATTAGAGAACTTGAAGAGAGGTATGAACTTGAAAAATACTAAAGTTGTTATGACAACAGCACTTGATGATTTCCAAAACGTAAAAAAAGCTTTCGATTATCAATGTGAAGCTTACTTAGTTAAACCTATTACCAAAGATAAAATTAGAGATATTTTCATTAAATTCAATATACCAATTCCTTAATAATAAGTAAAAAACTACATTTAATAAATGTAGTTTTTTATATTAAACTTACCTCTAAATTTTCATATGCTAAATAACTATTTTTAAAGATTTTTTTTGCTTCTATTAGTTTTTGATCAATATCATCCTCAGTATCTTCAGGATCATAATGAGTTAAATATAATTTATTTACATTAGCATCTTTTGCATTTAATGCAGCCATTCTAGGAGTGCTATGTCCCCATCCTTGTTTTTTTAAATATGTCTCTTCGTTATAAGCTGCATCATGTATTAATATATCCGCATTTTTAGAAAATTCAATTAACTTTTTATCAGTTCCACTATAACTTTCTACATCTGTAGCAAATACTACAGATTTTCCAAGATGCTCAATTCTATAGACAATTATACCATTTTTTGGATGATTATACCCTCTTAATACTTTTATTACAATATCATTTTCGTTGCTAGTATAATTACTATGAAATTTATTGTATACAATAGGTAAGTCGTTCTCGACTTTCTTTATAATAATATCTGTTTCCATAATATCTACAGCAAATTTAAGTGAGCTCATCTCGTCAAACGAAATAGGGAAAGATGTATATGTCATTGAATTAGATATAACCTCTTTTATTCCCAAATCAAAAAATTTTGCACCATAAATATTAATTCTATATTTACCAGAATAAGCCGGTATAAATGACGAAAATCCTTCAGTGTGATCTTTATGTGTGTGTGTAAAAAATAGATTAATATTTTTAAATTTATCCTCGTTTATTAATTTCTTCCCAAGATTAATAATACCTGTACCGGCATCAAAAATTAAAACAGAGTGCTCTGTTTCTATTTCCAAACATGTTGTGTTTCCACCATATTTTATAAATTTATCTCCAGGAGTTGGATAGCTTCCCCTAATGCCCCAAAATTTAATATTAAATTTCCCCATATTTTCTCCTCCTATAGTTTTACAATTTTATCTAATTCCTCTTTATACATTTCATATATTTTTTCATTTATAAATATATCATATAGGTCTTTATCTAACGTATTTGCTTTAACTTCAAATTCTAATATTTGTAGTGCTTTTTCTATTGGCATAGGCGGTTTGTATGGACGATCTCTTGCTGTTAATGCTTCATAAATATCTAATATAGTTATTATTTTTGATTGTATCGGAATATCTTCATCTATTTTTCCCCATGGATAGCCAGAACCGTTTATTTTTTCGTGATGACATGCTGCAATCATTGGGACATTTTTTAGAGAATCTATCCAGTTAATTTTTTTAAGTATTTCGTAACTTTGTAATGCATGAGAATTCATCTCATCCTTTTCATTATCAGTTAGATTCCCTTTTTTAATTGTTAGATTACTTAATTCAAATTCATCCACTATATTTTTTTTATCACCGTCAATATCTATAAATTCAATTGTAGCTATATCCTTTATCTGTGCTTCCTCTTCGTTTGTTATGAACCCTTTTTTATTAATTTCAACTAAAAATTGATACATCTCATCATATTTTTTTAAATCTATTTCACCTTTTTCTTTTAAATTATTTTTATGAATATTAAATTTATAACCTATTATACTTATTCTATCGTCAGATAATCTATTTTTCTTTACTAAAACTTCCTCTTTTACACCAATTTTTCCAACATCATGTAAAAGACTGGCAAAATATAGTTCTTTTATCTCCTCTTTTGTAAATTTAAAATCTTTATATTTTCCATAATCAATTCTATTTATCGCCTTAGCAAATCCTAAAGCATAGCCTGCTAATCTACGTGAATGGCCAGATGTTGTTAAATCTCTTGCATCAATTGTTGCTACCATTGTTTCTACAAACGAATTAAAAAGAGTTTCTATATTTTCATATAATTTTGTTCTTTCTAAGAGTATTGCAGCTTGTGATGATAATGATTCAATTATTTTTTCCTCATCTTCATTATATTGAAAAACTTCGTCCTCTATTTTTGCAGATATACCTATTTTTTTAAGATATTCATTTTTTTTGTTGATTAGCTGTATAACTCCTATTACTTTTCCTGAAAAATTTTTCATTGGAACAACAAGCATAGTTGATGATTTATATTTAATCTCCTCATCAAATTTTCTATTATATTTTATATTTTTTAATTTAGCATACTCTTCTACATTTTTTATATTTAAAATTTTATTATTAAGCACCGAATATCCAACTAGACTATTTGTATCTAACGGCATTGTTGTTTCTAAAAAAGGTATATCTCGCGAAATATTTTTTGCAATTTTAAATCTTAAAACATTTTCTATGTCGACTTTATCAATGTTTTTAGTTTCAATAATATATAGGCTCCCAGCATCACTTTTTGTAATTTCCATACATTCATTTAAAATTATATCTAGCAATTTATTTACATCTTTTTCCATTGAAAGAGATATTCCAATTTCGTTTAATTTTTTAATTATATGTTTTTCATCTACATTATTTAACATAAAATTACCTCCTTTTTAATTAAAAGCTGTTTCTGAAAATCCCATGTAAAGAGAAAGTTCTAAGAATAACTCTTTTTCCTTTTTAGTAAGCTTTTTATACTCTTTAATACCAATTTCGTAAAATTTAAATTGAGAATAATTTGTTGTAATACATATATCAATTGTTTTTGCAATTGTATACATTTTTATAATTTTTTCATAATCACATATTTTAAAGTTGTTTCTACTTTGCATTAACTCATTTAATTTCATTTTAAAATTATATTCAATTTTACTTGCATTTATTTTATAATCCCATTTTTTACATGTCTTTATTAATGCATCTAGCTCAGTTATTTTATCAAATTTAATATTATCATCTAAAAATTCCATTGCTAAGTCAGTTATTTTATTTGTAAGGGTATACTCTGCAGAGATCTTATATTCTTCTGGTACAAATAATCCTGCATCAGTTAAAGCTTCTACAATTCTAGCGCTTTCAGAGTATATTTTTTCATAAATATTTTTATAATCATAAAAGAAGTTATCTGTTACATTTTTTAGTATTTTTCTTTTCTCTTCAAGTAATAAATCTTTAAAAGTAAAGTATTCTTGATTTATATATATATCCATTCCACGCATTGATTCAACTATAGAAAATCTATTCTCTATTTTTTTCATAATTTCTTTTTTAATATCCATATACTCTGTATTTGAAAAAATATTTTTAACTGAACATCTAAAATCAGTACTTCCAAAACGCAAAGCACCATATACCATATTTCTTATCTCTTGACTTATTAGATTTTTTACTTTTATTTTTCCAATTGATAGTGTTAATGCTCCCTCTACAATTTTAGAACTGTCTTCCTCTTCAATTTCATAAGTATATATTTTATTACTTTTATTATTATCAAAAATTGAGCTAATCGCATAATGTCCAACTATTTTTTCAAAATTAATTATTTTAGGTTTAACAAACTTCTGATAAATATCTTTCCCTGTACCAATCTCTTTTATATTACTATTTGCAGTTTCTAAATATGATAAGAAAACTTCCTCTAAATCTTCATTCGTGAATTCCTGTGCTAATTGTATTGCTTTTGCTGCATACATAAGAATTTGTTGATTTTCTATACCTGAAATATCATCAAAAAACCATCCACAGCTTGTAAACATTAACATTGAGTTTCTTTGCATCTCAAGTAATTTTAATGCTATTGACTTTTCATCATAGTTTAATTCTTTTATCGCTTCATTCTCAAAAAAAGAATTAATATTTTCTACACTTCGATTTAAAATAATGTCTATATAATTATTTCTAGTTTCCCAAGAATTTTTAAAATATTTTTCACCTTCTTTTTCAAATAATTTTGAAAGTTTATCACGTAAAATATTTAATCCTTCTCTTAAAGGTTTTCGCCATTTTTGATTCCAACCATGATTTCCACCAGTATTACACCCACAGTCTGATTTCCAACGATCGACTCCATGTGCACAACTCCAAGCAGTCCCTTCACCTTTTCCTTCATTGATAACAACTTCATAAGTTGGTGGATTTTTTTCTAAATAATTTGCATAATTTGTAACAGTAAACCTATCTAATTCTGCAGCTTCAAAAAAAAGATGTGATAATGTTAAATCGGCAAATTTCTTATGATGCCCGTATGTTTCACCATCAGTTGCAACATTTATAATTTGTGAATGAACAGATTTATTATTTACAGGTAAATTTAATTTATATAGGAATTTACCAGAATCATGTAATGTATCTTCAAATCCCATACTATTTGATATAGGTCCATCATAGAAAAATATATCTATATATTTATTTCTGTTTTTTTTAGAAAAACATCTATATGCCATTGTTGCATCAATTTTTCCACCTAATACGTCTTTATATTTATCATCTTCATCTATTTTTTTTATTTTTGCAGCTTGATAAGGGGATAATATTGTATATTTAATATCATTATCTATTAGTGCTTCTATTGTTTTATAGTCAATAGCTGTCTCTGCTAGCCAAATCCCTTCAGATTTACGATTGAATCTTGTTTCGAAATCTTTTAGTCCCCATTTTATTTGAGTTTGTTTATCTCGTTCATTTGCAAGCGGCATAATTACATGGTTGTACACCTGAGCAATTGCATTTCCGTGTCCATTATTATACTTAATACTTTCTTTATCCGCTTCAATTATCTTTTCATATGTTTCTTTATCAGTTTTTTCCATCCAATATAGTAATGTAGGCCCAAAATTAAAATTCATTTTTGTATAGTTATTTACCATTTTTACAACTTTTCCATTTTGATCGAATATCTTTGAAAAAGCATTTGGTTTATAACATTCAAAATTAATCCGTTCATTCCAATCATGAAATGGATATGCACTTTGTTCTATCTCTAATTCTTCTAACCATGGATTCTCTCTTGGTGGCTGATAAAAATGTCCATGTATTACTAAATATTTTTCTTTACTTTCAATTATCTCTTCTTGCATCGTTTTTGTCACTCCTTAAATTATTAATTAATCTTATTTATAATTATTCTATACTCATAATATGTTAAAAATCCTTTAATATTTATTTTAATTTAACATATATTTCCAATTTTATTATAATTAATTATCAATATTAATAATAATTTAAATTTTAAACAAAATAAATATTAGTTCATATTTCATATAAATAGGTATATATAAAATTTAGAGTATTCATTATAAATTATAAAATGGTGTCACTTCAATATAAATAGAATTTATACAAGGAAAAATTTACTGCCTATTAAAAAAAACTGTAACACAATAATGTATTACAGTTTTATATTTATATAAAAATAAATTATTTTTAAAAATTTAGTAATATTTTTTCATAATACTTTAAATCAACATTTTCATTTTTTAATGCATAATACATAATATCTTTATTATCATTTACATAAGCATTTAGTATAATCTTATGATTTATGTCTTCTTTAGAAATATAACTTTTTTCTAATAATACAGAAAATATTTTATTTATCTCTTCATTATCACTTTTGGCAAGTTCATTCAACAAACTATTTTTTTCATAAGTACCAATATTATTTTGAATAAAAAACATCGCTGCATCATATTTCCGATTTTTTATTGCCTCTTCTAAATAAGTTAACTCTAATTCATTTATTTTTTTATTTTTTTCCGCTATTAATTTAATCAAAGCATAATCATAATTTTTTGAACTAAGCAATGTATATATAAGATTTTCACCATTTTTTCCAACATAATTTAAATCAATATTATTTTTTAGAAAATACTCAATTGTAGATTTTTTTCCTGGAAAATTATTATTTAAAATAGCCATAAAATTACTCTCATTTATACCAATTTTATTTTTTAAAAGAAGTTCTAATTGAACTATAAAATTTTCTGAATCTCTTCCTTGACCTGCTTCAATTAATGATTTAATCGCATTACTTTCTTTTTTGTTAAAATCATATTCATTAATTATTTTTTTTATAAATGTTGTTTGGTTTTTTTTCACAGCAAATGATAGTATATCATTACCATTATCTAGTTTTTTTATAGTTGAGCCATTTTCATAAAAATAATTCATTAAATTTTCATTTCCATGATATGCAGCGGCGCATAAAAAATCGATAGATTCATCTTTATCATCTATTTTTATAGTAGATTCGTAATTAAAATTTATTTTGTATTTACAACTTTCTACTAAATATTTTACATAATTTTCCATATTTCTAAGTGTAACATTTAAAATTACACTTTCATTTATGGCACTATGATCAATTTTAGTTAAAACTTCATTAAGAATTCTTTCATCTTGTAAAGACGCAACCTCTAAAATATTTTTTCCGTCATATTTGTTATTAGAAATTGTATAAATATTCTCATAAAAATGATTAAAAAGTGAATAATTATTATTTAAAACACTATAATACATCCCTTTTTCAGTTGAAATCACACCATTATTTATAAAGTTTATACAATTAATTTCATCATTATTTTTTGAAAGAAATTCTACAATTTTAGCGTAAGATTTACCTCGGTAATTTGCATAATTTGTTATATTTTTTCCATCATATATATTTGAGTATATAGAATTTTTATTTATTGTTATTGCAAGAAGTAATATACATAATAATCCTATTTGTATATATTTATTTTCATTTTCAAAAAATTTATATATAGATATATCTTTATATGATCTTTTAAATATGATAATCAATAGAAAAAATACCGCCCACAAAGCAAAATATATAAATAATATATTTAATTTTATCTCGAATAAATTATAATAATAATATTTTTCATTAAAAAATATACCTGTATTAAATATATTTGTTAAAAGCATTGCGTTAAAAAGAAGTTGATAATTATTACTAATTTTACCTGATATAATTGAATCTTTTGTAATATTGTATAAAACGTAAATTCCATAGATAGATATCATTAAAAAAATAAAATTTTCATTAAAAATTTTGTTATTAAATAGTTCTAATTTATCACTCATTTTAAATAATTCTTGAATATATTTTAAATTAAACAATGCTTTTATTGTTAGATTTATTATAAATGGTATTATTGAAAATATAACTAGCGATTCATAATATCTATAGTACATATTATCTTCATTTTGTGCTTCATAAAATAAAAATAGTATTGATCCAAGACCTAATATATAAAAACTTGAAAAGTTATATGAAAACTCACTTGCTATTTGGCTATATATTCCTGTAAAACTTTTTACGAAGTAATAAAATATAAAGATTAAAAACATTGTATTAAAAAAAGTTTTATTTTTATCACCAATTTTTTTTCGTGTAATCACATACAGTATTCCAATAAAGATAATTGTAAATATTGCAAATATAACATTTTGATTTTTATGAATAAAATAATTTAGTATACTTTCCTTTCTAATAATTAAATCTAAAATAAATTTTTTACCAAACTTTAAAATAACTCCATATAATAAAATATTTATAAAGAAATAGTTAATCACCTCAACATTATTTTTTTCTTTAATAAATATTATTGATTTTAAAGAAGAAATAAACATTAAAATTATACCTACTTTAAATACAATTGAATAATCATATAAATTATAGTTTTTGGTACTTAATTTATAGATTATGTCAATGAAGTTAATCATTCCTAATGATAATATAATCCAAGTAAACGAAAAATTAGTAGATGTACCTACTTTAGATATTTTACGATACTGCAGTGCTGAAATAATCATGAAAAATAGTAACATAATAACTAATATAGTTCCATGTAAAATCACATTTTTAAAATTATTTACCTCATTACTAATAAATAAATTAGAGTAAAATGAGTATGTGAACTTATTAAGACAAAATAAAAAAATAAATAGTAAATAAATTTGTTGCATTGAATCTTTAAAATTAATCTTTTTCATTTTTTTCATTGTTACTTTTTAGTAACAATTCCCTCCTTTTTTTATTTATTTATTCAAACATTATAGTTTAATTTAATACATTTTGTTCTGTAGCAATTCTATTTCAAAAAAAAAGAAAAAGATTTATATGCTCTTTTTCTAAAATTTTACACTATTTTATTTTTTTTGTCAAGTCTTTCATTCTATTTCTATACAGTTTTTATGAATATTGTTCTTAATTAAACCACTATTCCATAGAATTTACTTTTATTTTTCCATCTAACTCTACTATTCCAACAATAATTTTATTAGAAGATAAATTAACTAGCTTAATTTTCTCATTTTCATATCCATTTTCTAGTGCTTTACAGTTAAATTTTATTTTTATTCCACTATTTTCAATGTAACCACTTACAATATCATTTTTTTTTATAATAATTTCCCTTTCAAAATCTTTATTACTTATAAGAGACCCTTTTCTTATATTTCTAGAAAAAACCATTTTATCTATTATATCAAAATTAAGTTCTTGCATTCTATGATTCTCTTTAAATACTATTTTTTCTTTTTTAATAAGTAAATCATTTGTAAATTTATCTCCCTTAGAAACATCTACTGATAATCTGTACTCGTATATTTTTTTACCAACTTCTACATCAATTATAATTTTTTCATATGTTTTTTTATTTACATTTATAGAATAATTTAATCGATATTTCCCATAATTTAGATTTGAAAAAATATTATAATCTCCGTCTAAAGTAACTTTTCCTATTGGAATTTTTTTTATCTCATTTTCAAAATTTATATTATATTCAAATTCTGTATTATTAATTATTCTATTTAATCTATTAATGACTTCATAATATATGTTATTTGTATTAAAGTTTTGATATTCTCTATATACTACAATTTCATCCGGGATTATTATTTTATCTATATCTTCCACTTTAAGTTGTCTTAATTTGTTTTTTAAATAATTTTGCTTTATAATTTTTTCTTCTCCAAGAGTTGGTATATATATCATAAAAATCTCTTTGGCAGTTTGTTCTTCATTAAAAGACAAGCCTTTCAGGCAGTCTGATAAGAAAACTTTATCCTCTGTAACACGGATAAAATTCTTAACTTCCACCGAAAGGCTAATTTCTACTACAAACACGAATAATAATATTACAATTGCAATTACTAAAAATCTTCTTTTTAATTTAAAATCTCTTAACTTACTATTATTACTCATTTAATAACGCTCCTATCGTTTTAAATTATTTGCTAATTCTAACATATTATCTGCAGTTTGTATTGATTTTGTATTTACTTCATAAGCTCTTTGAGCTGTAATCATTCTAACCATCTCTTCTACAACTTTAACATTGGATGTCTCTAATGTGTTGTTTGCAAGAGCACCAAAACCATTTTCACCAGCAACACCAACTTCAGGATCACCAGAAACAGAAGTTTGTTTTAAAAGATTACCACCTATATTCATTAATCCACTTGGATTTATAAATCTAGCTATTTGAATTTGTCCAATCTCTTCTGACATATTATCATTACCTCTAGTTATTGTAACTACCCCATTTTGACCTATAGAGATACCAGTTGCGTCTTCAGGAATTACAATAGCAGGCTCTAATGCAAATCCATTTGAGTTTACAATTTGTCCTGTTTCCGATGTTTTAAAAGCTCCATTTTTTGTGTATGATATTGTCCCATCTGGCATTAATATTTGAAAATAGCCATTTCCTTTTATTGCAATATCAAGAGAATTTCCTGTTTCAATAAATTCTCCATTTGTATTTATTTTCTGAGTACTAACAGCTCTCGTACCACTACCAATTTGTATACCAACTGGTAAAGTTGTCCCCTCAGAACTAACAGAACCAGGCATTGCTTTTGTATGATATAAAAGATCTTGAAAATCTACTCTACTTTTTTTAAACCCAACTGTATCAACGTTAGATAAGTTGTTTGAAATAACATCCATATTTAATTCTTGTGCCAGCATTCCCGAAGCAGCACTCCATAATGAAATCATCATTTTAAATCACTCCCCAATAAATTTAAATTTTATTTTCTAGTTAATTTATCGGCTTATGAAATGATTACTTTAATTATTATTTAACATATCCCTTTCTTTTTAGTTTATCAAGATGGTCTTGTAATTTTTCTTCTATATTTATACTGTATTCTCGCTCTAAAATATATGTCATTGTAGCACACACTTGCATAACATCTAATAATTCAGATACCATTTTTTCAATAATCTCTTTTTCACTCATATCAACTTTTTCTCCATTAAGTCCTCGAAATTTTGATATCACTTGAGATAGTTCACCTGCTTCTTCCATTAATTTTAAAGCAGTTGATTCCATTGTAATTTTATCTAATCCATTTAATTCAGGAAAGTATTTTAATATCATCTTATTTTTAAGAAACAATAAATGTTTCATCTGCTAAATACATTATTTAGCAGTATTCACCTCCTAATTATTTTTTTAAAATTTCTAAATTAAGTACACCATTTTTTTCAAATTCATCTTTATATTTACTTTCTAATTTTGATATCATGTTGAAAATCTCTGTCTCATTTAAGTTTTTTTTCTCGTTTTCGGGAATTTTATCAAAATCTTTACTTGCTAATCTAAATGCTAATTCATTCCAAAATGTATAATTATCATATTCCTCCAAGTGACATTGTAAAATATCATCAAATTCTGGAGTAGTATAATACTCGTCAAATGATTTATCGTATTCAATAATATGTTCAGATTTAAAATCTTTATAATACGATAAAATATTTTTAATAAGTAATAACGTATCTTTATCACGTGTCATTTTTGAGATATTAATTACAGTTTCCCCCATATAAATTAGTTCTAAAAGCTTTTTATATTGTTCTCTAGTTAATTCAATCCTCATATTTTTTTCAAATATATTTAGAATATACTTAAACTCACCTCCAAAATCTAATTTTAATTATCAATTTTATTCTAACATATTTTTTTATAAATAACAACTTTATACAAAATTAATAAAAAATTTTTAATACAATTAATATAATCTTGAATTAAAATTCATATATTTATATACCAAAAATATTTAATAAATTATATTTATTTTTAATAAAAATTATATCACATTATTTATTGATTAAAACCAATATATTCAAAAACTCCTTCTATCCCTTTTTCTTCGTATATATACATATATTTTTTAAATTTTTTTCCATATGCTTTATCTTTTAATTTAAACATTGCATTTAGTAACATTTTTGATTTTTCATTATTATATTTTTTATAAACAAAAGCTGAACCTAAATTACATAATCCCTCTACATTATTATGATCCAATTTAATATTGTTTTGTGTTATCCATACATGCATTAATTCATGAGCTAATACTGATTCAAATTCCATTTCTGGTAAACCATAAGCCATGTATATTTCGTTATAAATAATCTTATTTTTTATATTGTTTTTTTTATTTACAATTTTTTCTGTTTTTCTATTAAATCCTAAACATTTATCTTTCATTTTAATTGACATATCCATAAATTTTACTGGAATATTATCAGGAATATTAAAAATTTTATTTTCCTTTAGTATATCAAAAACTTTATATTTTAATTTAAAAGCATGTACTTCATTAGTAACAGCACTTTTATTACACTCTCCACAAACAATAATTCCGTTATTATATTTTTTCATATTAATCTTGTTTTTATTGTGTATTACACTAAGACATACACTACATATTTCATGAGGCATTTCATGTGCTATATGAAATCTATTCCCCCAAATATCAGTATAGTGCTCTGATTTTATTTTTTCTAAACATATACAACAAGTTAAATTCTTTAAAAAATTCAAACATTTTTTATGTATAAAATTATTGTCATTACCAGATATATACTCAATTTCACCATCAATTTCCTCATTACAATGCGTACATCTAACACAGTTTTTATGAAAATAGTTTCCATCTATATATATCGAATTATTTTCCTCAATCTCAATATTACATTTAACGCATTTCATTTTATCCCGCCTATAAATTAATAAAAGGCAAGGAAACCTTGCCTAAATATTTTAATGTTTAAAATGTCTCATATTTGTAAAAATCATAGTGACATCATGTTTATCACATAAATCAATTGATTCTTGATCTCTAATTGAACCACCTGGTTGTATAATACAAGTTATTCCTGCTTTAATAGCCTCTTCTACACTATCAGCAAAAGGAAAAAAAGCATCTGATGCAATAGCAGCACCTTTTAAACTAACAGCACCTAAATGTTCTATACCATGCTCTATTGCTTGTTTTGCAGCCCATACTCTATTTACTTGTCCAGGACCAATTCCTATTGATTGTCTATCTTTTGTTATTGCAATACCATTAGATTTCACATATTTTACAATTTTCCATCCAAATAACATATCTGCCATCTCTTTAGCTGTTGGATGTCTTTTAGTTACAACTTTTAAATCTGCTTCTGGTAACATCATATTATCTACTGTTTGAATAAGTAAACCGCCACCAACTTTTTTAAAATCATATGAATCATCAGATTGTTTAGTCAAAATATTTTCAAGTACTAATATTCTTATATTTTTCTTTTGAGTTAAAATTTCTATAGCTTTATCAGTGAAACTAGGTGCAACAATTATCTCTATGAATATTTTATTAATCTCTTCTGCTGTTGACTCATCAATTTCTCTATTTGATACAACTATTCCACCAAATATTGACACCGGATCAGCTTTATATGCTTTTAAATATGCGTCATATATATTATCATCACTACCTACACCACATGGATTTGCGTGTTTACATGCTACAATTGTTGGTTCATTAAACTCTTTTAAAAGTTCTAATGCGCCATTTGTATCATTTATATTATTAAAAGATAATTCTTTACCATGTAATTGTTTTGCATCAGTAAGATAACCTTTTATATTTCCAACTTCTTTATAAAAAGCAGCTTTTTGATGAGGATTTTCACCATATCTCATCTCTTGTACTTTTTCAAATGTCATAGTAATTGTATTGGAAAAAGAGTTGTCATTTCTCTCTTTTTTCATATAATTTGCAATAAGTGTATCGTAATGAGATGTGTGTTCAAATACTTTTCCGCTTAAGTAAAAATTAGTATCTACACTTACAATTCCATTATTTTTTATCTCATCAATGACTTTAATGTAGTCCGTTGGATCTACTATTACAGTTACTCCTTCATAATTTTTTGCTGCTGAACGTAGCATTGTAGGCCCGCCAATATCGATATTTTCAATAGCTTCTTCTCTAGTCACCCCATCTTTTAATATTGTTTCTTTAAATGGGTATAAATTTACAACAACAATATCAATTGTATCTATATTAAGTTCTTTCAATTGATTCATATGATTTTCATTTTTTCTAATAGCAAGTAATCCTGCATGAATACTAGGATGAAGAGTTTTTACTCTTCCGTCTAGACATTCAGGAAAATTTGTAATTTCAGAAATACCTATTACATTTAATCCAGCGTCAGATAATTTTTTTGCAGTACCTCCTGTAGAAATTATTTCATACCCTAATTCAATTAGTTCTTTTGTAAATTCAATTATACCTGTCTTATCAGATACGCTAATTAAAGCTCTTTTTTTCAATTTAAGAAAACCTACCTTTCTATTTTTTTTATATTTATCTTAATATTTTAACTACTTCTAAAGCAGCTTTTTTTACTTTTAAAGAACTATGTTTATATAATTTTCTTATCTCGTTAGCTATTTCATTATCACCTATTACTCCCAAAGAATACACCGCTTCGGCAACAACTTCATCATCTTTATCTGAAAGCATCTTAACTAACGCTGATATTGCACGTGTGTCATCAAAATTTCTAAGAGATTTTGCGATTTCATACCTTACTTGGTTTTCATAATCATAGATTCCATTTGCCAAAAAATTAAGTGATCTATAATCTTTTATTATTCCTAATGCTGATGCCGCTTCTTTTCTTACAATTGTGGAAGAATCTGATAATGATTTTATTAAATCAAATACATACTCTTTATCTTTTTTTATCCCAATTAATTTTGCCATATTTGCCCTTACATAAGGGTTTGTAGATGTTCTAAGTCTTGCCACAAGTTCTACACTATTCATCTCTTCATAATAATTTACTTTTATATTATTTTCAATTTTAGCTTTTTCTCTTTCAATAAACCTTTTTTTTCTTAACTCAGATTTTGCTTTTTTTATATTATAAAAGAAATTATCTAGATGCTCTTTTTTTAATAAATTTGAAAATATAAATTTAACACCTTTTTTATCATTATTCAATGTTTTATTATTATCTTTTTCATTAATGGTCGTACTATTTTGTACACTATTTTTAAAGTAATTAGGTGCTTTATCATATTCAAGACGTTTAATAGGATTTGAAAGAGTATTATATGCCTTTACCAAAAGTTTAAATTTTTCTGAGGTATCTTTCTCTTTATTTAAGTCAGGATGGTATTTATGTATCGCTTTTTTATAAGCTAATCTTATTTCTGAAATTGTTGCATCTTTTCTTATATCTAATATGTCATAATAATTGTACAATTGTAAACACCTTCTTTAAATTAGAACTTTAAAATAACTAAATATTTTATTTAATTATTATAACACATAAGTAGTATTTTTTCAAATACAATTAGTTTTTTATAATAAAAAAATCTTTTACAAAATATACAGTAAAAGATTTTTTTATTATTTTTTTATTATTTTTTTAAATTTATTATATATTTTATTGCTGACATTGCTGCAATAGTTCCGTCAGAAACAGCAGTTGTTACCTGTCTAACGCTTTTTTTTCTAATATCTCCTGCTGCATAAATTCCTTTTGTTATAGTTTCCATATTTTCATCAGTTATAATCATTCCAGAATCATCAACGTTCGCAAAAATCGAATATAATTCAAAATTTGATTTTGTGCCTAAATATAAGAAAATTCCGTCTACATCATATTCAGTTTTAACATTATTTACATTAACTACAACTTTTTTTACAAGTTGTTCTCCAAAAATTTCATCTAACTGTGCATTATATACTAGTTCAATTTTACTAGTATTTTCCAATTTTTCCATAATTTCATGTTCTACTTCAAGTTTGTTATCATTTATAAAATAGTATACTTTTCTTGCAATTTCAGAAAGCATTAAAACTTCCTCACTTGTTTCATTTCCTTTACCAAAAACAGATACAACTGCATCACTAAAAAAAGCACCATCACAAGCAGCACAATATGATACACCTCTTCCTATGAATTCCTCTTCACCTTTGTATTTTTTTTGTGATTTTTTATTAATACCAGTTGCAATAATTACTGCATGCCCATCATATCTTGTTTTCTCAGTTTTAACAGTTTTATAATTTCCAAAATCTTCTAAATCAAAAAAAATTTCATTTTTAAAAGTTACATTAAATCTTATTGCTTGTTGTTTCATATTATTGTATAATTCTTTACCAGTTATTCCATTTACAAATCCTGGATAATTATCAATTTTATGAGATGTCAACATACTTCCTAACTCTTCATTTTCAATAACAATTACTTTTTGATTATTTCTAGCTGCATAAATTGCAGCTGTTATACCAGCTGGGCCTGCACCAACTACTATTAAATCATATTTATTATTCATTTTAACTTACCTTAATATTGTCTATTTTTAATCTATCATCTACATATTTTAAAATATTTTTAGTATCTTTATCGATTATTTTATATGCAACATTTTTCCCTTTTTTATCACAGGCTACAATACTACTATTTCTTAAATGCGATAAATGTTGACTAACTGTAGATTGAGAAATATTTAATGTGCTTTCGATATTATTTACATAAACATCTCCCTCTGATTTGTATAACATTCTTAAAATATTTAGTCTAATTTCATTTGACATCATTTTCATTATTAATGTCGCTCTGTTTAAATCCATGTCTCTCACTCCTTAAATTCTTTAAAATTCTATATAAACTAATGTTTATGTCTAACATAGCTTTCTTCAAAATAGTTTTTTGATTTTTGTTCATTTTTTATTTTAGTAATTGGACCATGCCCAGGAAGAACCACTATATTTTCATCATATTTAAGAATTTTTTCTATACTTTTCTTTAATAAATTCGTACTTCCTGTTGGTAAATCAGTCCTTCCAACAGAATCCTTAAAAAGGGTATCTCCTGTTACAATTATTTTTGCATCATCATTGTAAAAACACTTACTTCCAATTGTATGACCTGGAGTATCAATTACTTTAAATCCAAAGATTTCATCATTTTCTCTAATTCTATTTAATCTATCTGAAGTATTTTCTAAATTTAATTCGAAATAATTTCTACCAACATAAGCTGATAAATTTAATACTGAATCATAAAAACAATCAAAATCTTCAGCACCTATATATATTCCAGCATCTGGAAAAACCTCTATTGCTTTGTTTAAACCCTTAATATGATCTAGATGCCCATGCGTTAAAATTATACTATTAATTTTAATTTTTTTTATATCTATAAATTCAAGTAAATCTTCAATATCTTCTCCGCCAATATCAAATATTACCCCTTCTTGTTTATCATTATAAATAACATATGAGTTTGATTGTAAATCACCTAATGTAAATATTCTGTACATCATATTTATCTCCTCCGCTTAAATAAAATATATTATAATATATCTTACATGTATACATTATAAAGTTTTAATCTTAAAAAAACATTAGTTGAATCTTAATTTTATATTAATATTATGTTCTGTTTCTGTGTTTTTTATCCGTTTATAGTCCCGTTTACATTCTTTCTACTGTTTTTATACCTAATAAGTCAAGACTTTCTTTTATAACTTTAGCAGTTGCCTCTATAATTTGTAATCTACTTTTCATTATATTTTCATTCTCTTTTAGGATTGGTAGTGCATTATAGAAAGTATTAAATTTTTTTGCTAATTCAAAAATATAATCTGCAAGTATGTTTGGTCTGTATGATTCTGATGCTTTTATGACGATATTTGGTAATAACATAATCTGAACTGATAGTGATTTTTCAATATCCGTTTCTAATATAATATTATCATCTCCATTTACAATAATATTTAATTCATCTGCTTTTCTTAAAATAGATTGTATTCTTGCATAAGTATATTGTAAATAAGGGGCAGTATTACCTTCGAAAGATAAAATTTTATCCCATTCAAATATTACTGGACTCATCCTATTTTGACTTAAATCAGCATATTTCACAGCGCCTGTACCTACAACTTCAGCAATATGATCTTTTTCCTCTTCTGACAAATTAGGATTTTTTTCTTCAACAATTTTTTTTGCTCTTGATTTTGCCTCATCTAAAAGTTCTTCCAATCGAATTACATTTCCTTTTCTAGTTGAGAATACATCATCTTTAAATCTCATTATTCCAAACCAAATATGTTCTTTTTCTATCTTCCAATCTAAAAGTTCTGTGATTTTAAAGAATTGTTTAAAATGATCTTGCTGTCTTTCATCTGTTACATATATCACTTTATTTAAATTATAGTTTTCATTTCTAAATTTTATACAAGCTATATCAGAAGTGGCATATAAGAAAGCACCGTCTTTTTTCTGAACAATGCAAGGTGGTAATTTATCTTTCTCATCGAAAAAAACAACTTGTGCTCCTTCACTCTCCACAGCAAGTTTTTTATCTTTTAGTAACTCTATTATTTTAGGCATCATTTTATGATAGTATGATTCACCAAAATACGTATCAAATGTAATATCTAATTTTTTATATATTTTGTCATATTCTTCTAAGGATAATTTTATGAATTCTTCCCATAATTTTGTGTTTTCTATATCATTATCATGTAGTTTTTTTAATTCAAATCTTGCTTCCTCTTCCAGAGTTTCGTCATTTTCAGAAAATTTAGAAAATTCAACATATATTCTCTCTAATTCATCAATAGGATTATTTATATAATTTTCTCTGTTAAGCCATTTTCTATATCCTACTATTAATTTCCCAAATTGTGTTCCCCAATCCCCAATATGATTATCTGCAATTACATTATATCCTATATATTTCATAATTCTTTTAATAGAATCACCAATTACAGTACTTCTTAGATGACCTATATGCATTCTTTTAGCAATATTTGGTGATGAATAATCAATTATTACATCTCCGTCAGTATTTATAAAATCAAAAATATATTTTTTACCTAAATTTATATTTTTAATTTTATTAGCTAAATATTCTTTTTGTAAAAATATATTTAAAAAACCAGGACCAGCAATCTCCATTTTTTCTATAATATTATTTTCAATTATCTGATCTTTAATCTCATTTGCAATTGATACCGGCGACTTTTTCATATTTTTAGCATTAACCATTGCAAAATTTGTTTGAAAATCTCCAAATTTTTCATTTGTAGTCACTTGTACTAGTGGCATAACAAAATCTTCTGTTTTATATAATTTTATAGCAGTTTCTTTCAATACATTCTCTATCTCTTTTTCAATTATTTTCATTACATCCTCCATTTTTTCAATTATAAAAGTCTATTTTTGAATATATTAAATATTATACACATTTTATGTAAAAAAATCAACAATTCCTTTTACGTTGTTAATTTAAACCCTTTTTTAAAGAATCAATATTTAATTTCATATAATATAAATAAGATGAAACAGTATTAAAATCTTCTCTAGTTATATTATCTATTGTATATAATGGTAATATTTCAGAATTAGTTTCTTTAGCTATTGTCTCTATAATTTTAGTATTTTCCATATTTTCATAGAATATATAATTTAAATTATATTCTTTTAATGAATTAATTAAATTACTAATTTTTTTTGGTGTTGGTTCTGCATTGGGAGAAAATCCTTCATATGGCGAGATATATTCCAAACCATATCTTAATGCAAAATATCCAAAAGCAAAATGTCCTGCATATACAATAATTTTATTATTAGAGTTATTTATTATGTTTTTTATTAAATTATCTAATTTTGTTAACTCATTAAGATATTTATTACAATTTTCAATATAATACTCTTTATTTTTTTCATCTACCTTTATATAAGCATCTCTTATATTTTTTACAATTTCTATTGCTAATATTGGGTCTAACCATATATGTGGATCTAAGCTATGTGTGTGATGATTATTTCCATTTACTTCATGTTTATGATTTGGTTCATCACAGTTAATTTCCATATGCTTATGATGACAATTTTCCTTTTTAAGCTTTTCGTTAGTGTTATACATAGTAATGTTTTCGCTTGTATCAACTATGTAAGCTTTTTTTAAACTTCTATTTTGTTTTATTTTTTCTGCCCATGGTTCCATATACATATTGGTATAAAAAAATATATCTGAATTACTAATTTTTATTATATTCTTAGGCGTTGGTTCAAATGAGTGTGCATCAATTCCCGGAGTTAGTACCAGTTCTACATTTGCAAATTCACCACCAATAATCTTAGCAAAATCATATATTGGAAAGATTGTTGTTACAACATTTAATTTTTCTGCCGATATAACTGTTATACTTAGTAAAAAAAATACTACTATTACTTTATTTTTCATTTATTCTCCTTTTCTATAAAAAACAGCATTTTTTTACTTTATCAATAAAAAATGCTGTTTTTTATTATTATTTTCATTATTTATATCTATTTATTGATTTTTTCTGCTATTTTTTTAAGTTTTTCAACTTTATTTACTTTTTCCCATGGTAAATCAATATCATTTCTACCAAAATGTCCATAAGAAGCAACTTGTCTATAAATCGGTCTTCTTAAATCTAATGCTTTAATAATTGCACCTGGTCTTAAATCAAAAACATCATTTACAATTTTAGCAAGAGTTTCATTATCAAATCTGCTTGTTCCATATGAATCTACATTTATAGATACAGGATGCGCTACACCTATTGCATAAGCTAGTTGAATTTCACATTTTTCTACTAAACCAGCTGCAACAAGATTTTTTGCTACCCATCGTGCTGCGTAAGCTGCGGACCTATCCACCTTTGTAGGATCTTTACCTGAAAATGCACCTCCACCATGACGACCTAATCCACCATATGTATCTACAATTATTTTTCTTCCTGTAAGTCCTGCATCTCCATGTGGACCACCTATTACAAATCTACCTGTTGGATTAATATAGTATTTTGTATTTTCATCTAGCATTTCTACAGGTAAAATCGGTTTTATCACTTTTTCTATAATATCTTTTTCTATCTGTTCATGTGTAACTTCTGGACTATGTTGTGTAGAAACTACAACAGTATCAATTCTTTTAGGTATACCGTTACAATATTCAACTGTAACTTGACTTTTACCATCTGGTCTTAAATATGATAATATATTATTTTTACGTATTACAGACAATTTTTTTGTTAATTTATGTGCTAAAACTATAGGTAATGGCATATACTCTTCAGTTTCGTTAGTTGCATAGCCAAACATCATTCCTTGATCTCCGGCACCAGTTTTTTCAATTTCCTCTAAAATTTTATCATCGCCAGATTTGCTTTCAAACGAGTTATCGACACCCATAGCAATATCTGTAGATTGTTCATTAATAGTTGTAACAACAGCACAAGTTTCAAAATCAAAACCATATTTTGCCCTTGTATAACCAATGTCTTTTACTGTATCTCTTACTACTTTAGGGATATCAATGTAACAATCAGTAGTTATCTCTCCTGCTACAACTACAAGTCCAGTTGTAATTAGAGTTTCACAAGCTATTCTACCTTTTGGATCTTTACTTAATATCGCATCTACAACAGCATCAGATATTTGATCTGCCATTTTATCTGGATGTCCTTCTGTTACTGATTCAGATGTAAATAAAATTTTCTTGCCGTCTAACAATCTTTTTTACCTCCTAAATATATTATTATTTTATTTAATATTTTATTTTTTTGTAAATTCATTATATAATTTTAGATATAAAAAGTCAATGTTTTTATTTGATATTTTTTCTTATACTAAAGTGTTTTGAATCTCCCCATTTACCCAATACAACTTTTTCACCAATATTTTCTACCATTTTAATTATATTTATTTTAGAATCTTCAGCGTCATCTTCCATACACGGTTTATCTTCGTACAGCATATAGTCTTTTCTATGTATTTTAGGAGTTATTACAGGCATGATAATATTAGCACCAGCTTTTAAACCTCGCTCTCTACCTAAAGGATGAAGTGCTTGTAAGGCTGTTGATGTTGCAATATTAACATCTTGTAATACAATTCTAGCTACAGCAATCATTTTTAGTCCTAACTCTAATCTTTCTTTTTTAACTTCATCACTATTATCTAGATATTGACCAAAAGGTGTGTCGCTATGTCTGACATATGGACCCATTCCAATCATATCGATATCTTTTTCCTTAAAAAATATAATATCATTTGCCAAATCTTCAACTGTTTGTCCAGGAAAACCTATCATAACTCCTGTTCCTACTTGATATCCAAGTTTACCAAGTATATCTAAACATTTAATTCTCTCTTCTAAACTATGACTTTTAGGGTGTAAACTACGAAATAAAGAATTATTTGTTGTTTCGACACGTAAAAGATACCTATGTGCTCCAGCATTATACCAGGCCTTGTAGGTATCTTCATCTTGTTCCCCTAACGATAAAGTTATTCCTAATTCTCCATTACCGATTTTTTTAATCTCTTTTAATAACTCTGTTATATAATTAACATAGTTCTTATCTTTTGATTCACCTGATTGAAGTACTATTGAGCCATAATTCTGTGTATAACACCATTTTGCACACTCTATTATAGTTTCTTTATCAAATACAAATCTATTCACTTTATTATTGCTTTTTCTTATACCACAGTAGTAACAATCTTTTTCACATACATTACCTAGTTCTATTATTCCTCTAAAATAAACTAATCCACCAATATTATCTAATTTAATTTGATATGCTTTTTCATATAAATCATTTAACTCATCGCTATTTTTTAAAGAGAGCATGTCTATTATTTGCTTCTTGCTATAATCTATTTTATTTAACATCTTCTCATCCAACCTACTTATATATTATTATTTTTATAATTTTTTAATGCTCCTTGGATGCCCTCTTCTGCCAAAACAGAACAATGTCTTTTCACAGGTGGTAACCCTCCTAATTCATCAGTTACAGTTTTATTAGTAAGTGCTAAAGCCTCATCTACAGTTTTTCCTTTTATCATCTCTGTTGCTACTGATGAAGTTGCAATAGCTGCTGCACATCCGAAAGTTCTAAACGATACATCCTTTATTTTATCATCTTCCACTTTTAAATAAATTTCCATTACATCACCACAAGTTTCATTTCC
>JAAYPW010000114.1 GCA_012519615.1 Fusobacteriota bacterium | reverse complement strand
TATTCACGAATAATAAATCCAATTAATTATAGAGCTTCCGGCGGATTAATTGGAACCTTTCCAATAGATAATACATTTATACGTCATGTAAAAGAATCTACAAATTGTGAGATTATCGTATTTCGAGATTACGGAGTATACGATACTACAACAATATATAATGGAAAAGAGCGTTATAATTTTCCAAATAAAACAGTTATTTTCGAAGATATTAAAAATCATCCAAATAAAATTATATTTGAAGATATGCTTATTAAAACGTCTTTAAAGGATAACCCCTCTAATATTACATTTAAGTCATATAAATTTATATATTATCCTATTTTAAATGATGAACAAAATATAGTCGGTATGATTGCATTGGGTATTCAAATTGATGATTTTAAAAATATGGTAAGTTCTCTTTTAAAAGATGAACAAAATACATTTAATAAATTTAGTAAATCTAAAAATGAAATTGTAAATAATGTATACAAAAATGGGAAATTAATTATTACAAGTTATATATATATAATTACTATAATTATGATTTTAGGCGGTTTCATTGTATTAATTCTACTAGATCTTTATATAAGAAATATTATTATAAAAAATTTAAATTATTTCACTGAAAAAATTCAAAATTTATCTCAAAACTACAACGAATTAACTCCAATAGAAGTTATTGGCGAAGATGAAATAGGCGAACTTATGAAAATTTTTAACGAATTTATAGATAATTTAAATAGGGTAAAACAACAAAATATTATTGCAATACATAATCTTACAGATGAATTGCATAAATTAAAAACTAAAAGTAATGAAAATATTGATAATATTACTGAAAATTCTATATTAATTGATAATATTTATACCGATATTAGCAATAAAAAGGAGATATATGAAAAGAATTATGATAACTTCTTAGAAAATTTAAACTATACAAAAAGTAATATTAAATTAAAGTATGAAAATATTAAAATCAATCGCGAACTTTTAAAAACTGGTTTTTTAAATCTTGTTGACTTAATAAATAATAATCTCGATATGAAAAATAAAATTAATTATAAACAATCGGAGATTCTATTTATAAAATATAACGAAAACTTATCAACAGAAATTTCTGAATTTGAAAAATTAAATATCACACAATACGAACAAATTTCATATAAAATAAATCTTTTTCACGATGAACTTTGTAAAATATTAGTTTATTTAGAAAAGCTTGAAAAAATACATAAAATTAATAATAATATCCATTATGATTATGTTAAAAATATAAAAGAATTTATGAATGAAATTAATGAATTTGAGAAAACTTTAAAATAAAAAAAAGAGGTAAAATTTTACCTCTTTTTTTTATGCGTTGTCTGATTCATCTGTATCTATGTCATCTACTTCATTTGCAATCTTTATTTTTTTATCTTTTAAACAATCAGCAACATTTATAAGTGTGTATAATATTCCAAAAGGAAATAGTGTATATTGAAAAAATGAAAATAATAATATAACTATTACTGCTATTATCCATATATTTTTAACTCTAAATGTTTTCACAACATTTTTAAACTTAATCGTACTTATCATCATTAAAGATGATATAAAAACTAATAAAACAAATAAATTTTCTATATATTTTATATCACCAAAAATTTTTGTTGAAAAAATTATATAAGAGGCTATTATTCCTGCACCTGTTGGACTTGGCATCCCAATAAAATCCGCCTTTTCCTTCGAAGGTACAGTCATAATATTAAATTTTACTAGTCTTAGTATAACACAAAGTAAAAATAAAAATGCAACTGGAATTACTAGATCACGAGATATATGTGTTTTTTCTATAATATCTAAATTATTTTTATTTAGTATTGAATATATTAAAATACTAGGAGCTACTCCAAAAGAAACAGCATCTGAAAACGAATCAAACTCTTTTCCGAAATCACTAAATCCATTTAAGATTCTTGCAATTTTACCATCAGCACCATCTGTTAAGATTGCCATTAATATAAATATAGCAGCCTTAACATAATCACCTTTAATAGCCATAATTATACTTATAAAACCCAAAAACATATTAGTCCCAGTAACAATATTAGGTATAATAAATCTACTTTCAATTTTATTCATTTTTTCCCTCCATATTAACATTTTTTTAGTAAAATAGCTAAATATAAAAATATATTAACTGCACCTGCCGATATTATTATACTTCCTGATACTCTATTTACTATTCTTAAATAATCAACATCTACTTTTTTATTAAGTTTATGTAATATATGACTTACTACATACCACCATAATACTGATCCTATAAATATTCCAACTATTAATAATAAAATATTTCTTAAATTTATATCATCAAATAAGTTTAAAGTAGTAAATATAGCAAAAAAAAGAAAAACTGTACTAAAATTAGATAGTCCCAAAATAAATAACCTTGCAAACGAGGTTCTTGCACGTATAACTTTTTTTGTTTCTCTTAGTTTAGGTGTTGCAATATATATTTTAATACCAATAAAAACAAGAGCAAATCCAATAATAAATTTAATTAAATCTTCTATTTTTGACATTGTCTCTAATATATAATTCATTCCAAAACTAACAAAAATTGAGTAAAATATATCCGATACTGCAGCTCCCAACCCTGATGCAAAGCCAATTCTTCGTCCTTCAACCATAATATTTCTTAAACACAATATTCCAACGGGACCAAAAGGCAACGATATAAAAATTCCAATTAAAATCCCTTTTATTAAAAACAAAATATTACCTCTCTTAAATTACTATATTATTTATCTAAATATAATATCATATTTTCAGTTTTTTTTAAAGCTTTTTTATATAAATATTAAAATTATTTATTTATTATTTTTTATACTAAAAATCATAAATAAATAAAAAACGTAAGTATAATTTCTTACGTTTTTAAGAAAAGTTTATTCTTTTCCATAATTTTTTATTAAACCATAAACTATTTTTTCCGCCTCTTTTTGACGTAATGTAGCCTGTTTCATATCCCAAATATGTGGTGTATACGCTAAATTTTTAACTTCTACTAAATATTTTATATTTGCTGGATTATTATTTAAAACACGTATACTTTTTCCCATTTTATGAGCACCGGCACCTAAATAAGGTAATAATTTTTCCACCTCTTTTTTCGATACCGTATCCTCTCTGTTATTGTCTTTATAATACAAAATTGAAGTTGCTTCAGGTAAATATTTAAAATTATCAGAATGGATACTTAAAAAAAGTGTATCTTTTGTTTGATTATTATAAAAATTTTTAGCAATCTCAATTCTTTTTAATAAACTTTTTCTATTACCACGTGGTAAAATTACCGAATGATTTTTAAGATATTTTAAATTCAAAACTTCATTTTTCTCATTAACAAATGTTTCATTTGATTCTCGCAATAGATGATTTGGACTTAAAATAGTCATTATCACATCTGCTCCGTGTAATTTTAATAAGATATAAACTCGTAATGCTAAATCATAACAATATTCATCTTCTAAAATGAAAAAAGTCCCATTATTATCACTACCCTCACTTATAGAACCTGGATCCAATCCGCCGTGACCTGGATCAATTACTATTTTCATATGATTTAAATAATTACTTAGTTTATTTTCCTTATCTATTTTTTTATTTAATTCAGAAATTAAATAATTTGCTTGATTATATAGTGTTTTATAATCATAAAATGGATCCTCATAATAATTACGATGTAATTGTTTCGAAGCTTTAGGCGCTCTATAATAATAATAATCAGAATTATATATTATTGGTTTTTTATTAATCTCTAATTTTCCAGAAAAAAGATAATTAATATCACTATTTTCTATATAAAAATTAATAGTTTTCACTTTTAACTTTTGCCCTACATGAATTATATCTTTTTTTATATTATTTTTTTCTTTTAACTCTTTTAATGTCATTTGATGCACTCTTGCTATTGATGATAAATTATCATTTTTTAATACTGTATAATAACTATATTCAGCTATTTTTACAGTTTTATTATCATCATTTTTTTCAATTTTATCTATTTTTTCTGTTATTTTATTTTCTATTTTTAATTTCTGACCAACATGAATTGTATTGTTTTTTATATTATTATCATGTTTTAATTTATCCAAATCAATCCCATGTCTAAGTGCAATTCCCCATAAAGTTTCCCCTTGTAAAACAATATGCTCTTTTTTAGATACATCTTCCTCTTTTAATTTAATCATATCACCAATATATAAAGTATTTTTATTTATGCCGTTTATCTTTTTTAATTTATCTATTGAAACACCATATTTTCGAGAAATACTGTAGAATGTATCCCCTTTTTCCACAATATGAAAAATCGTATCTCCATATACGAATAATTTTAATACAAACATCAATAATAATAGTGTTTTTTTCATGAAAATCTCCTATATTTATTCAATATTTTTTTGCTTATCTTCAAATTTAATATTATCTATTTTTGTAATTGATTCATCTTTTGCCGTACTAGATTTTATTTTTGTTTTAATTTTATGAAGTTCCTCTTTTGACTCCTTAAAATAATTAATGGAAAACTCAGGTATATCTTTAGAATAATCAAATAATTCTCTAATTTTAGAGATAAATTTATATAATGGATTATTTTTAAATGGGTAAATTTTTTCAAAAATAAATGAACTGTTTTTCATATCCACAAAATTTAAATATTTACCAATTACACCATAATAATTTTTTTTAATATCCCCATCAATAATCACTCTTGTTCCATCAAAACCAAAGTTTTTTATAGATGGATTTTTTATAATCATCCCTTTAGCATGAATATCATTAATTACATCAATAACTTGTACAAAATTAACCTGTTTACACGGTGTATATTCTTTATAATGATAAAAAAACCAACCGTTACTAGTATTATCTTTTGAGTAGTTCACAAAAGCCATTATTGGTTTTTGTGATTCAATAGCTCTTTTATTAAAAAAATCTAAAGTTCTAAATCTAGTAAAAGCTCTATTTTCATTAGCAAATAAATTATGTTTCTGTTTTATATAATTTTCCCCTATAATATAGTTTCCTTCATAATTTAGATAATATTTTATAAAATTATTATTCTCATTTTTTTCAATAATTTCACCTTTACTTAATGCTATATCTATTATATTTTGTACCTCTTTTGGATTAAATCTTTTATCAGCAATCATTAATTGATTTTTTTTATTTTTTAATAATTTAAAATTAAACATTTTTCCCCCTTTAATATCAATTTAAATTAAAAATATTAAATACAATCCTATATTATAATACCATAATAACTTATATTTTTCAAGAAAAATATACATATTTTGCGATATTTTAAACATATCTAACTAAATTAATACACTTTTTTATTCTTGACAATTTTAATAAAAAATCATAAAATATATTATAATAAAACTAGATTTAATACAACTAAATCATGTATAATATTATAAATAAAAACTTATTTACAAAGAAAAAGGAGGTGGAGTTATGTAAACAGTTTTACATAACATTAATTATGAAAAAGTATAAGCTAAATAATTTAGATTGTGCTAACTGTGCTTTGAAATTAGAAAAACATATAAAAGAATTAGAAAATGTAAATTCTGTAACTATTGATTTTGCTACATTGACAATGCATTTAGACTCAACTAATGATATTTATGCAATTAATAAAATAAAAGAACTTGAGCCTGAAATTATACCAATACTACATAACAATACAGATAATGCCCACAATTATGAACATGACTACAAGAATATTAATTTAAAAAAAGAGATAATCGCTCTAATTGTATCAATTTTATTTCTTATTTTAAGTTTTTTCTTTAATCAATATAGTATTTTGAAAATAGATATCTCAACAATAATTCTATTTATAGGTTATCTAATCTCAGGATATAATATAATAAAAAAAGCTATTATTAATATAATAAAAGGACAAATTTTTGATGAAAATTTTCTTATGTTCATTGCAACAATAGGTGCTTTTCTAATTAAAGCTCCTATCGAAGCTTTAAGTGTAATGATTTTCTATAATTTAGGGGAATTATTTCAAAATATTGCATTATCCAAATCTAGAAAATCTATTAAATCTCT
>JAAYPW010000113.1 GCA_012519615.1 Fusobacteriota bacterium | reverse complement strand
TAGAAAAAATAAAAAAAATTATTAATTATTTTAAAGAAAATGAATCAAAAAAATATTTAGCAGGAAAAAATGTAATGTATAACATTATAAAAAATGGGTGGAATGGAGTATGTTTTTTAAATGCTCAGACCAAAGAAAAAGATATGTATATTGATTATAAAAAATATTTTGTAGATTTAACAATAGAATATAATAAGACAAAAAAAGATAAATTTAAATATAATTGTTTCTTATGTGATAGAGAAATGAAAGATTTAAATAATGATTTGAGTTTTTTAAATGCAACAGGTTTTGATACTAGTAGAAAATCCTCTCATGTATGGAATTTTGTTAATGATATTGCAGTTTGTCCAATTTGCAAATTGATTTATTCTTGTGTTCCTGCTGGAATAAATTATGTATATTCAAAGGGAATATTTATAAATGATAATTCGAATATTGATTCACTTATAAATATAAATCAAAAAATACGAGATGAAATTTTAAGAGAACACGAAACAAATAATTCTCTTACATATAGAGCTATGATTATAGCCTTAGAGGAAGAAATAAATGATAAGGTAAAATATGAATTGTCTGATATTCAACTTGTAAGATATGATGAAGAAAAATATAGATTTAATATTTTATCTAAAAAATTATTGGAAGTATTAAGAAGTTCAAGAGATGATTTGAATAAATTGATTAAAACTGGATTTAATGAAATAAATACTTATTTTAATATTTATGAAGAAATCTTAAAAAAAATAATGAATGGAGAAAACTTATTTTTATTTATACATAAATTATTAAGTTTAAAATTGTCAAAACCTGTGGATGCTCATTATAAAATGAGTCATTTAAAAAGTATGATGTATATCAATATTAAATTTTTAAAAGGAGTGGGATTTATGGAAAATATGGAAAATGATATTGTTGATAGTGGAAATAAACAGGGTTATTTTTTGAGGACAGAATATGAAAAAAGAAGTTCTGAAAATAAAATTGGCGGAATTTGTTATAGACTTTTAAATGGATTAAAAACTAATAATAAAGATATTTTTATGGATGTAATAATGAATTGTTATTTATATATTGGAAAAACAGTTCCTAAAATATTTGTAGAAGCACTAAAATCAGATGAAAATTTTAAAACTATTGGTTATGCTTTTGTAAGTGGTTTAATAAATGAAAAGAAAGATAAAAATAATGGAGGTAATAATAATGAAAAATAAAGGTTTAATTTTAACAATGATATTTGAAGCAGAAAGTGCAAATTATGGTGAAGGAGTAGGAAATGTAGCATCATTAAAAAAAATGGCAAGAGGAAAAGGAGAACAATATACATATATTTCAAGACAGGCAATAAGATATAATATTATAGAAGAATTGGAAGAAGAAAAGGCAGAAGTAAAAGTAGAAAAAAATGTAGTTCAATTTCATCCTGATTCTACAATAAAAGATTATCCTGAAATAGATTTTTTTGGATACATGAAAACTGTAAAGGGTTCTGATAGTAAAACAAGGTCAGCAACAGTAAGATTATCAAATGCAATTTCATTGGAAACTTTTAAAGGAGACTTAGATTTTTTAACTAATAAAGGTTTAGCGGATAGAAATGAAGAAGGAATGAAAGGAATGAATATAGCTCAATCAGAAATTCATCATTCTTATTATAAATATACAATTACAGCAGATTTGGAAAAAATAGGAATAGATGAAAATGATGATATAAGTCTTGATAATAAAGAAAAAGCAAGAAGAGTAAATAAACTACTTGATACAATAGCTTTATTATATAGAGATATAAGAGGAAGAAGAGAAGATTTAAAACCTTTATTTGTAATAGGTGGAGTATATAATGTAAAAAATCCTGTTTTTCAAAATATTTTAAATATTAAAAATAATAAGATATTAGTTAATTCAATTAAGGGAGTTTTATTTGATAATATAAAAAATGATACTTATTCTGGATTAATTGAAGGAAAATTTGAAAATGATAAGGAAATAAAAGATGAATTAAATTCTATGTCTATGCCTGAATTTTTCTCTAAAATTAAAGAAAAGGTAAATGAGTATTATGAAAGCAATTAGACTTAAACTTTATCAAAATATGGTAAATTATAAAATTCCTTCAAGTTTTCAATTAAAAGAAACTTATCCTCTGCCTCCTTATTCTACTGTAATTGGAATGATTCATAATTTATGTGAGTATAAAGAATATAAGGAAATGAAAGTGAGTATTCAAGGGAAATATCATTCAAAAGTAAATGATTTATATACAAGATATGAGTTTAAAAATGGAATGAAATTTGATAAGGGCAGACATCAATTACAGGCAGATGAATTTGGAATATGTAGGGGTATTTCTACAGTAGAACTTTTAACAGATGTAGAATTGTTAATTCATATAATTCCTGAAAATCAAGATTTAATTGAGGAAATAAAAAGAAATTTAGATTTTCCTAAAATATTTCCAGCTTTGGGAAGATGGGAAGATTTAGTAATTATAGAAGAAGTTAAAATAGTTGAAATTTTTGAAGAAGAATTAGAAGAAGATATATATTTAAAAAATAATTATTCTGCATATATCCCTTTAAAAATGATAGAAGATGAAAAAATTATTTTATTAGGAAATAATGGACAAAGTAAGAGTCAAGGAACAAAATATAAATTAAATAAAAATTATGAAAAATATGTTTATGGAAAAGGGAAAGAATTTAGAAAATGGAAAAAGATAAATGTTTTATATTCTTCAAAAATTATTGCAGTAGAAGAAGAGAAAGTATGGATAGATGAAGATGAAAAGATAGTGTTTGCAATTTAAGGAGGATTTTATGAATAGATATTTAGCAAAATCAAATCCTGAAGAAACAATACAAGAACATACAGATAAATTACTTGAAAATTATGAAACATTAAAAAAATTATATCCCAATTTATTAATAAATTGGGATATTTTAAAATTCGCTTGTATTTATCATGATTTAGGAAAAATAAATTTAAAATTTCAAAATAAATTAAAAACAGGAAAAAGAGATAATAATGAAATAGCACATAATTTTTTAAGTATTGCTTTTGTTGATACAAAAAAATTAAAAGATAATTTTGAGAAAGATGAAATTAAAATTTTACTTCAAACTATAGCCTATCATCATGAAAGAGGAGAATATGATTTAGAAAAAATGGAAAATGAAATTGAATTAATGAAAGATGAATTAGAAAATTTTATTTATGATAAAGTTGAAATTGAAAAAATAAAAATACCAAGTGTGAAATATTTTAATAATAAAAGAATTTATGAAAAAGAAAATCCTGAATTATTTTATAAATATATTCTTACAAAAGGACTTTTAAATAAAATTGATTATGCTGCGAGTTCTGATATAGATGTTGAAATTAAAAATGATTTTTTATTAGATAGCTTAGAAAAATGGAAAGAAAAAGAAAATACCAAATGGAATGAATTACAAAACTTTATGTTAGAAAATCAAAATGAAAATATAATTGCAGTTGCTCAAACTGGAATGGGAAAAACAGAAGCAGGTTTATTATGGATAGGAAATAATAAAGGATTTTTTACATTACCTTTAAAAACTGCAATTAATAAAATTTATGAAAGAATAAAAAATAATATTATAGAAGAATCTTTTTCGGATAAATTAGCTCTTTTACATTCGGATACTTACAGTGAATACATAAATTTAGATGAAGATGATTTGGATGTAGAAAGTTATTATAATAAAAGCAAACAATTATCAATGCCTCTTACAATTTCTACTTTAGATCAACTATTTAATTTTGTATTTAGATATAGAGGTTTTGAAGTTATTTTAGCTACACTTTCTTACTCAAAAATAGTAATAGATGAAATACAAATGTATTCTTCTGATTTGATAGCTTATTTGATTTTAGGATTACATTATATAAATAAAATAGGTGGGAAATTCGCTATACTAACAGCAACCTTACCTGAATTTTTAATTGATTTATTAAAAAAAGAAAATATAAATTTCAAAATGGCAGAAAAAACTTTTATAAATGACCGAATAAGACATAGTATAAAAATCAAGCATAAAGAAATAGAAGTAGAAACAATAATTGAAAAATATAATAAAAATAAAATTTTAGTAATTTGTAATACTGTAAAAAAAGCACAAGAAATTTATCAAAATTTACATAATGAAGGAATTGAAAATATAAATTTACTACATAGTCGATTTATAAAAAAAGATAGAAAAGAAAAAGAAGAAAAAATAACAGAATTAGGAAAAATAGAAAACACAGATTATGGAATATGGATAAGTACTCAAATAGTAGAAGCATCTTTAGATATTGATTATGATTTATTATTTACAGAATTATCTGATATAAATGGATTATTTCAACGAATGGGAAGATGTTATAGAAACAGAGAATTTAATCAAGATGGATATAATTGTTTTGTATTTAATGGAGGTGATAAAAAATGTAGTGGAGTAGGAAAAGTAATTGATGAAAAAATATTTGAATTTTCAAAAGAAGTTTTAAAAAATATTGATGGGAAAATAGATGAAAAAACAAAATTAGAATTAATAAATAAAGTTTATTCCACAGAAAAATTGAAAAATACAAATTATTATGAATTAATTGAAAAAAATATTGCATATGTTAAAAAAATAGACGATTTTGAAAAAAGTAAAGATGAAGTAAGAAAGAAATTTAGAAATATAGAAAATGCTACAGTAATTCCTCAAAATATATATGAAGAAAATCAAATTGAAATAGATGAAAATTTTAAAATATTAGAAAAAACAAATAAGAAAGAAGATAGTAGAGAGGGAAGAAAAAAACTTAGAAGAGAAAAAGAAAATTCTAAAATTGAAATTTTAGAATTTTCTGTAAATATTCCATATTATAATTTTCAAAAAGGAATTTATGTTTCTAAAAATTTAAATAAGTATGAAAAAATTTATATTTTTAATTGTGACTATGATAAAGAAATTGGTTTAGTTTTTAAAAAAACAGAAAAAGAAGAAACATACGATAATTTTTTCTAGGTTGGTGATTTCATTGGAAAAAGTAACTGGGATTATGATAAATTATTATTTTGTGTGTGAAAGAAAGCTATGGTATTTTGTAAATAAGATAAATATGGAACATAATAGCGAACTTGTGGAAATGGGTAAATTAGTCGATGAAAATTCGTATGGACGCGAGCGAAAATCAATATTAATAGATGAGATGATTAATATTGATTTTATGAAAGACTGGAAAAT
>JAAYPW010000112.1 GCA_012519615.1 Fusobacteriota bacterium | reverse complement strand
GTTGTTGTTGTTTTACCGTGGTCAACGTGTCCTATTGTTCCTATGTTTACATGCGGTTTCGATCTCTCGTACTTAGCTTTTGCCATTTTTCTTTACCTCCTGAATTCTTTTATATTTTTATTATTTAACTTTATTATGTTATTTAAATTACAATTTATTTTTAAACAATATTGATATTTTTACAAAAAAATTATATATAAAACAAAAGAGTCATATGTTAACATTAACGACTCTGTAATTACATTATATGGTGGTGAGAGAAGGATTCGAACCTTCGAAGGCGGAGCCGGCAGATTTACAGTCTGCTCCCTTTAGCCACTCGGGAACCTCACCACATTTATTTAAATGGAGCCACCTATCCGATTTGAACGGATGACCTGCTGATTACAAGTCAGCTGCTCTGGCCAGCTGAGCTAAGGTGGCATATGCTTTGAGAGCTAAGTATTTGCTACTTCCTCTCGAACACAAGTAGAATTATATACTATTTTCATTTTTTTGTCAACAGTTTTTTATTCAAAAGTTATATTTGTTTCATATTTCTAATATAAATACTGTATTATCAATACTTTTATTTTATTATTAAATTTTAAAATTCTAAATAATATATTTTAAGTTAGTTAAAACGCTTTTTTTAATGCTGTAAAAATTAAACTATAAATTTTAATATTTTAATTTGAAAATTAAAATATTATTTAACTATAGATAGATATAGATACTAAAATAATAGTTTATACTTTTTCTAATTTAATATGTAAAAATTACACCTTCTCGCAAAGCCCTCTCACATACTAAGATTAATGCTAAATAACCCCAAGTAAAGAGGATTTTGGATAACATAATGATTTTCTAATTTAAATTGCATTATAAACTATAATATAAAAAAGCACAGACAATTTCTCTAATAAAATGCACATATCGAAATAATATTACAATTATTTAAAGAAAATTTCATAATAAAATCGCATGCTAATAGTTTAATAATCCTCTTATTTAGGAATTATTATAAAGCAAAACTATATTTATGTTTCTATAGTGATACATTCTAATAAGATAAGTTTAGAAAATTATTAGAAAATTTTAAATAGAAATTATGACTTATCCATGATTTTAATAACTAGAATATCATAAAATAATACTAAGAACTAACATTTTTTTGTAAAAAAATATATAGATATTTATAGATGCACATATATATAATTAAAATCACAGTCCATCACAAAATAAAATTATAAATATTAAATAAAAGAAGCCCGATTACCGGGCTATAATTGATAAAATTATTCTGCTATCGCTTCAACTGGACAAACTCCAGCACAAGCACCACAACTAATACAAGTATCTTCTTCAATCGTGTATTTTCCTTCATCTGTAGCTGATATACAACTTACTGGACAAACTCCTTCACAACTTCCACATCCAATACATGTATCTTCGTTAATTACATAAGCCATTACTGCACCTCCTTTTTTAAGTTTTATTTATTAACTCATTTTTTCTTAACATCTATCAGTGCTACTGTTACATCAATATGAATCCCTTCATCTAAGCTTACTCTATAAGACTTTATAGTATCTGGTCTGTTATCTATATTCATATCTTTCCCCTTTAAAAATAAAGGTGGCGACATTTTTAATTTATCTGAATCAAAATGATCAACTAGTTTAATTGTTGCTGATCCTGAAATCATATTTATAAATTCTACCATTGAACTTGTTGTTAATTCATTTACTTCATCAATCTCCATCTCTAACATTTTTGATGCTATATATTTTAGCGCTGTTTCATTGAGTCCAAATATTAACTCCCCGTTTACTTGTCCTGCAATCCCTAATAATATAGCATTCTCATCTAGTTTTCTTTTTTGCTCTTCAATTAAGACTGAGCTTACATTTCCACTTCCTACTATCATTTCCGCAGTTTCCAATATTGCATTAAGTATAATTTCGATACATTTTAGCTCAATCTCTCTCAAATCATTAGACACAACCATCCCCCCTTTTCTTCTCTTTGGCATTAAACTATACATCGAAATTATTTTTTTATTGAAGATAATATTTTTAATGCTTTCTCTTTATCGAATGGTTTAATTATAAAATCTAGTGCCCCTGCTTCTAAAGCTTCTTTTATCATAGGCTTTTGTCCCATAGCACTTACCATTACTATTTTAGCTTGAGAATCTAATTTTTTAATCTCTTTTAATGCTTCAATTCCGTCCATATCTGGCATAGTTATATCCATTGTTACTACATCAGGTTTCAATTCTTTATATCTTTGAACAGCTTCTTCCCCTGTTTTTGCCTCTCCCACAACTACAAATTTATCTTTAGGCAACATATTTTTTAGCATCTGTCTCATAAAAAAAGAATCATCTACTATAAGTAAATTCACCATTTTATTCCTCCTATTTTATATAATTATTTCTGCTTTTTAATACATACTTTTCTTCAAGCCACATTTTATAAACAATCTATTATAGTATACTACATATTTATTTTTTTTTCAACTTAATATATTCTTTTTTTGAAATAATTATTGACTTTTTTTTTAAAAATGTTAAAATTAGAATTAATCATAATATTAAAAGGGGGTTAGTGTAAAATTATATATAATTTTACTACGAAACATGAATGCTTATAAAAAGAGAATATGGTCTAAATTTATTAAAGCCATAAAAGATTATAATATGATTGAAGACGGAGATAAAATAGCAATAGGCATCTCCGGTGGTAAAGATAGCCTTATGTTGCTTAACCTTTTTATTGAATTATCTAAAGATAAATCTAAAAAATTCCAATTTATACCTATTTCTCTAAATCCCGGGTTTAAAGATGATGATATTAATAATCTTGAAAAATACTTAAAATCACTAAATTTAGATTATAAAATTTATGACACAAATATTTGGAATATTGTTTTTGAGGAGAGAGATGAAAAAAATCCATGTTCTCTTTGTGCTAAAATGAGAAGAGGTATTTTATATAAAAAAGCAGAAGAATTAGGCTGTAATAAGCTCGCATTAGGGCATCATTATGATGACATTATTGAGACAGCTCTTATAAATATGTTTTATTCTGGTAATTTTAAAACTATGGTTCCGAAAATAAAATCAGAAACTGGTAATTTTACTTTAATTCGTCCAATGGCATATATTGAAGAAGAAAGTATTGAATCTTATATAAAAAATAATAATATCCCAATTATGAAATATGAATGTAAAATTACGGAAAGAAAGCCTGATTATAAAAGATTAGAGATTAAAAACTTATTAAAAGAACTGGAAGTTAATAACAAATTAATTAAAAAAAGTATCTTTAATTCTCTTCATAATGTAAATTTAAATTATATAATGGGTTATAAAAAATAGATTGTTTCTTTGGAGGAATTATGACTTATAAAAAAATATTAAATAGTATTGAATCTAAAGGGTTTAATAAAATTTTATGGAATAGAGCTGGTAAAGCTATGCATAAATATAATATGATTGAATCTAACGATAGAATTGCAATTGGAATTTCAGGTGGAAAAGATAGTATGGTTCTATTTAATACTCTTGTTCGGTTAAAATTAATTGTAGACTTCGAATTTGAAATTTTTCCTATTTATATTTCATATACTGATAATATAGAGAATATTTCAAATATAAAAAATTATATCAATTCTTTAGGATACGATCTAATTATTAAAACTACGAATATAAGAAATATTGTTTTTACTGAAAAAAACGAATCTAATCCATGTGCTCTTTGCTCACGTTTACGTAGAGGTTCCTTATACACTCTTATGAACGATTTAAATTTAAATAAACTAGCACTTGGGCATCATTTAGATGATATTATAGAGACTTATTTCATGAATATGTTTTATCAAGGTAATATTAAACAGATGTTACCTAAATATATATCTGAAGAATATGGATTTCATATTATAAGACCACTATCTTATGTTACTGAAAATACTATTATTAAATATACAAATAAAGTAGATATTCCCATTTTAATTTCTGACTGCTCATACAATAATAGTAAAGAATCTAAACGAAAAAAAATGAAAGATATAATAAACTTACTTGAAAAAGATAATAAAGATATCCGTTCTTGCATAAAAAAAGCATTGGATATATAGTTTTTATCATAAATATTATGTCTCTAATCTATTTCATAATTATCATATAATACATAATTTTTCAGTTTTTTAAATTAGATGTTATTCAAATTATCATCTTTAATAAATACTGTATTATATAATTATTCTTATGTTTTTTTAGTATAATACACAGATTTAAATAACCGCAGGGAAGCTTCCACCAAAAATATTATTTAATTCCTATATTCCAGTAATTTTTTACCCGAAATGTATTAAATTAATATAGAAATTATTTTAAAAAACGCTTCATTTTCAGCAAAAAGATAATTTACAACTTAATCTACTTTGTCGTTAAGAACTAAAAATAAAATATATAAAACAATCCAAATTCCTATATACGATTTAGATTTATAATAAAAAGTCACTATCAAACTAGATAGCGACTTTTTTATTATAAATTTTTCAATTTTTGTTCAATTTCTTTTATTTTGTTAAGTATATTCTCATCTCTAGGGTCAATATCGTAAGCTGAACGATACTCTTTTAAAGATTTTCTGTAAATACCCATTGCTTCATATTTTCTAGCAAAATCGAGATGTGCACTATAGATATCAAAATCCATAAAAATAGCAAAATCATATGCATCTACTGCTTCTTTTATTTTTCCAGCTCTAGAATATGCTTTTCCTAATACAAAGTAAACGAATGGGGAAGCAGGGCTAATATCTAAAGAGATATTTAAATTTACAATTGCCCCTTCTAAATTATCATTTTCATAATACATGTATCCTAAAAACGCTCTTACTTTTGGGTTTTTCGGTTCCAACGTAATAAGTCTTTCATATATCTCAATAGCTGTTTCATCCTTTTTTAGATTATAGTAAATTATCCCTAACTCTTTCAAAGCTTTTGTGTCTTCAGGATTGATTTTTAATGATTCGTTTAACTCTCTTATTTTTTGTTCTAGATTAATTTCTTTTTCTATTTCGCTAAAGATAATATTTTTTAACATTATTATATGCCATACCTTTTTATAATTTTATTTAGTAGTTAATACATAAAAAAGATAAGGCCCCTCCCTTCTTTTTCACAATTATAATTATTTATGGTTATTTTTTAATCATAAATGTGTTTTTTTTACCACTAAATTCATTATAGCATATATTTTCAAAAAATTGAATAGTTTTTTTAAATTTTCTTTAGATTATTTTATTTTTTTATCATTTCCATATATTCTTCTAAAGTTGGAAATCTTCCTAATATAGCAGAACATGCTGTAACCAAAGAGCTTCCTAAATATGCTCCTGAATTAGCAGGTCCTAATCTTCCTTGAAAGTTTCTTGTAGTAGTTGTTATTGCAACAGAATTAGATCCTATTCTTCTTTTATTTCCCATACATAGTCCACATGTTGGCATAATTACGATTCCACCTGCTGCAACTATTTTTTCTATATCTCCACTTTTTGATAATTTTTGAGTGATATCTTCAGCTGCAGGACTTACAACTAAGTTTATATCTCTTGCAATTTTTTTACCTTCTAATATGTTAGCTGCCATTGCTATTGATTCAAACTCTCCACCAACGCAAGAACCTACATAAGCTTCATCGATTTTTTGGTTTGCTATTTCTGATAATGTTTTAACATTATCTGGATGATGTGGTGCAGCTATTAATGGTTCTTTATAATCATTTAAATTAATTTTAACAACAGCTTCGTATGTTGCATCTTCATCTGCTTTTAAAAATACTGGATTTTTAATAAAATCTTCAAAATATTTTATAGTATTAATCACACTAAGAGAAGTATCTGCATCTACTCTATGTTTTAAATATTCTAAATCATTTTTTAACTCCTCTATTGTAGCATCACTAGTTGGTAAAATACCTGCTGACGCTGATCTTTCAGCTACAGCATTTGTAAGAATATATTTCTCTTCCGAAGTTAAATTATCCACACCGTATATCTCTATTATTTTTCCATTATATATATTTTTACCAAATCCTTGTTTTTCTGCTTCAGTTACCAGCATTGAGACCATATCTCTTGCTGTCATTCCGTATTGTAACTCTCCATAAAATTCAACTTTTACTACTTTATCCATTACAATATCCATTTTCCCGTATTTCATACAAGACGCAACAATATCTGAAGCTCCTGGAAATGAAATTCCTCTAGGTGTTCTTGTATGAGAATCTCCACCTACAACAATATCTGTTGGTGCAGCAAATCTATTTCCTATAGTATGAATAATCCCCTCTCCTGGTCTTAACCCTACTCCACCTCTGTCATTTACAAAATTTACTAAAAATTTTTGTCTATCTCTTTCTTCTGATGTTGGTGCCTCACAAGTATGACATATTGACTGTACAATATAGTCTGCTCCAAACTTCATCCCTCCTGCCATAACTTGATATTCCTCCATAGTCATAGGTCCAGTTGTATCTTGCGAGAATACACCTCTTACTCTTACAGTGGCTTTTTCCCCAGTTTTAACAGTGGTTTTCCCATCAATTCTATTATATGCAACTATTTTTTCAGCTAAATTCATAGGTACTCTCTCTTTTTCCTCCTCTATTTTAGTAGGAAGGTAAGTTTTATCAAATTCTATATTTTCATTATTACAATACTCTATTGCCCAAGATTGTAATTCATTTCCTGCTGAATAATTATTTACCCCTTTAGCTTTTATTTTATCCATATCAAGTTCTGATATTCTGTCAAAATCAATCGTTTTTTCTCCATTATTAATAATTAGTTTATAGTTATTCATATCAATACCAATGCTATCACCTTCATTAATACTGTCCGTATTACAAATAATTGGTAATACTGCAGACGAGACAAGAGAATTTCTAAATATTGGTGCCATTGATTTCGCAATAACTACACCACCGCTTTTATTTTCTGGTTCTCCACTAATATATTCCCCTATTACTTGTAAAACTGTATATGTAGCTGATTTTCTTGATGAACCTTCACCAAATCCCTCTCCACCTACAATATATACACTATTATTTTTTTCTTTTAACGAAGCTAGTCTACTCATAAATTCTGACTCTTCCGGTCTACCTTCCATTATAAATGTTGCATGATATGGTTTATCTGTTCTAGAATTGGCTCTTTTCCCTGGTGATAGGTGGTCTGTGCTTATATAATCTCCAACTTTTATACCAATACCGTTATAAGATTCATCTAATACCCATGTTTTTGCAAATGATTTTTCAGCCCAATTAACTATTAACTGCTTAATTTCATTATCATTTTTTGATAATTCTACTAATTTTTCAAAATCTTCTTTATTTACAAGTACTGTTATTGATAGAGCATCTAATATTTTAGATTTTTCTATATTTTGTTCTAATAATTTAATAAGAAATGGTGTTGCTGCTCCACCTTTCATGTCAATTAATGTATCCAATGCAGTATTTTTGCAAATAAATTTACTTTTTTCAGATTCTGTAATCAATTTATATAAATTTTCAGCTTTTTTATATGATTCAGGGAATGTACCTCTTAACACTTCATTTTTTATTATTTCTACTAATAATACTCCTAATTTATCTTTTTTATTTAAAAATTCAATCTCATTATCTAAATTTTCATTTTTAAATAATAAATTAAAAAAACTTTCTACCTCAATATCATTTATTGGTCTAGGTAATAAACCTAGTTGTTTAAATCTTTCTTCCGATTTTTTCTTATAATTATTAAAATTTTCCATAAAAATATCACTCCTTATTATCATTCTTTAATTTTATAATTTATTATAACAAATAAAAAGTTCTATGTAAAGTAGAACATAATATTTATATTCTTTTTTTTAGAAATTTTAATATAGTTTTTTATAATAATTCATCTATTTTAAAATAAAAATTAAAATGTAGTTTTTTTTAGTTTCATCTTATTTTTCTCAATATAGGTGGTTAATTTTATTTTTTTTGAATTTTATCTTTATTTAGAAATATATTCTCAATACAAAAATCTAAATATTAATATAGTTTTTCTAAAAAATTAAATATTAGAATATATTTTGCTTATATTAATATTTAATACTATATCATATTTTTCTAACAATATAATTTTATTAAATTTAATATTTTAACCATTATGAATTTTTAAAATTTTTATCCATTTTTAGAAATTAGAAATATGAAGGTGTATGAAATTAGAATAATTACTGTATCATTTTTTTATACTCTTCTAAAGATACAAAATTAGATATTGTAGTATTTTTTTTAAATTCTTTCTCTTTTGAAGGTATATTTTTCTCCTTATTTTCATTTTTAAAAGACGTATAGATAGTATTTTTTATGGAATGTAAGTGAGTCACTGCAATAGCTAGTGCATCTGCAGCGTCATCTGGTTTAGGGATTTCATTTAATCCTAAAACTATTTTCACCATCTCTTGTACCTGCTCTTTTTTTGCACGGCCATAACCTGTTATCCCCATCTTCACTTGTAATGGTGTATATTCTGCTATTTTAATATTATTTTTTTCTGCAGCAAGTAAAATTACCCCCCTTGCTTGACCGACGGTTATTATAGTTTTATTATTTTTAAAGAAGAAAAGTTCCTCCACAGCTACATAATCAGGACTATATAATTTTATTAAATTTTCAACTTCACTATATATTTCAGATAGTCTTTTCGGCATATTATCAACTTTATCAGTGTATATACATCCATAATCCAATACTTCACATCTATTTTTTTCACATTTTATAATACCATAACCAACAATAGCTGTTCCAGGGTCAATACCTAATATTATCACTGAAGTAACACCTCTTTTTCTTATATTTTACTATATTTATAAATTTTAACATATTTTTTAATAAAAATCCATAAAAAAAAAGGATTTTTAATTTTTATTAGTATAATATTAGTATAAATAATATATTTTTTTAAGGAGGTTTTTCATGAATATAACTGATTACCTTAAAGACATTAGCTATTATCCTCTACTAACAAAAGATGAAGAGTGTGAGCTTTCCACTTTATCTGCAAAAGGTGATTTTAATGCACGAGAGCGTTTAATTATTTCCAATCTTAGATTGGTTGTTAGTGTTGCAAAAAAATATGTACATACTGGTATGCCAATACAAGATCTTATTCAAGAAGGAAATATTGGTTTAATTAAAGCAGTTGAAAAATTTGATCCTACTTTAGGTAAAAGATTTAGTACATACGCAACGTGGTGGATTAAACAATCTATTCTCCGTTCACTTAGCACAACTAAAGGGATTATGCGTTTTCCTGCTTATGTACATGACAATATTTCTAAAATTAAAAAAATTATGCAAAATTATAAAATCAATGCAGAGCTTCTTCCTAATAATGAACTAATTGCAGAGTTGCTAGAACTTAAAGTTTCTGAAGTAGATAAATGTATTAATTTAATAAATCTATCTTATGTTTCTTTTGAAGAATCATTTAGTAATGATAATACAAGTTTACATAACATTGTACCAGATAAATGTTTTACTGAAGATGAAATTATAGATGAATTTGATTCTCGTGGTATTGAAAATATGCTTAGTGTTTTAAATGAAAAAGAGAAAAAAGTTATTATATATAGATTTGGTTTATTTGACTATGACCCTCTTACGTTAGAAGATATAGGTGCTAAATTAAATCTTACAAGAGAACGTATTAGACAAATTCAGATTATTGCCATTAATAAACTTAAAAAAAATGCTAAAAAATTTATTGACTGTTAATAATTTTATAATTATAAGTTTACAATATAAGTGCAACACTTCAAAAAAAAGTAATGACTCATAAATAAATAACTAGTATAATAGAGTTTACCAGAACACTAAAATACAAGGAGAAATTTATTATGAGCCACTACAGT
>JAAYPW010000111.1 GCA_012519615.1 Fusobacteriota bacterium | reverse complement strand
TATTTTTTCTACATATAGATTACTTAATATTTGATTTAGAAATGTCTGTATCTCTGTATTATTTATCATCTCATTAGCATGGGCTTCTTTTGATGCAGATATAATCCCATTTTTTTTGTTACAAATTTCCGGTAAATTAGATTTTACTTTATCTGTAACTGTATAAAAATATAGATTGCCCATAGGAGATAATGATACATACTTTATATTATCCATTTTCTCATATTCAATTAAATTTTTAAGTTGTGGTTCCTTTTTTATATAGCTTAAAACTTCTTGTTCATCTACAATATTGTTACAATCTAGCATATTGAAAAAATTTACATTATCTATATATAGTTGATTATCGAAAGAGATCGGAAGTGGCAAAATCTCTGTAACTGATTTAAAGTTTTCATACATATAGTATGAACTTATTCCGTATATTTGAGCCATTAATCCAACCATGAAAATCTGTGTTTTAAAGCCTCCAATAGGTGCAAAACATAGTTCAGAAACATTACTATGTTTAGTAATTATTTTTGAAATTTCCGATACTAAATTTTTAAGTCCTTTTTTTGAGAAATCGTGTAAATTGGACGGATTAAGATTTTCAACTTTTACGATATCTACTTCATTAAATTTTAGTTTTTCAATCATTATATTTTTTATTATTTCTGATGCTAAGATCCCATCAACTGTATTAGAGGAGATAAGATATGCTTTTTTAGGGACAAGGATATTATCTTTTATTAAGCTTAACACGGTATTTATCTCTGCACCTGCTACTTTTGTTTCCAAATCAATCTCTCTTAGATACTCTACACCTTTATTTACATCCCATTCCATTAAATTGTTTGTTTTTTTTAAATTATTATACAGACTTGTACCTACAGTTAAAACTAATATATCTTTCAAAATATCCCCCCATTTTATCATATTATCATAAACTCCTCTAATCTGTATCCACCTTTATTCTGTCCTATAGTATTGACTTTAGGTAAACATTCTTTACAAATTTGGTATATCCTAATTGTATCTGTTTTAATATCTATTATTTTACATAGCGTCTTTTTTACATAATTATACTCGATTTTACTCATTTCCACTTCGAATATACTAAATTGTACACGTATACCGTAAGCAGATAAAAATTTTGATACAGTTCTCCGTTTTTTATCATTAACTATGTCATAACAAATTACGTAAAACATTTTAATCACCAACTAGGTTATTTTTATTTTATTATATTTTCTATATCCTATATAATTATCATATTCGCCAACAACAACCTTTGCATAATGTCTTGATTGCTTTAAAAATATAGTTCGTAAATTATTTTCTTCATTATCTCTATAATATTTATGTTTTGATAATAGGAAAAATTCAAATTTTCTTATAAATTTTTTCATCCCTTCTTTTGTAAAATAAAATGTATTTTTATTTTGGTAGAGATCATCTTTAATAATCTCATTTCTATTTATTAATGTAATTATAAATTCATCAATTATAGATCGAAATTCCTCTACCATGTCAAATAATAATGTTTTTTTTGAAGCTGTAACGTTATGTAAATTCCCGAAATATGGATCAAGCCCTACATTGTTCATAGCGATAAAGACTTCATTGTACAGTAATGAATATCCAAAAGATAAAATTGAATTAATCCTATCTGTTGGTGGATAAAATACTCTTTTTGTAAAAATAAAATCCTCTTTTTTTATAAGTTTTTTCATGCAATTAAAATATACTTTTGTTGCATAACCTTCAATACCTCTTACTTGATTAAGATCATCTTTTAATTTTAAATTTTCTAAACTATTAGTTATTATTTTTATATCTTCTGTTAATTTTCCTTTTAATTCACCTATATTTCTTCTATTTAATAATTCAATATAATTAATTAATTTAGATTTAACAAAATCTTTTGATATTTTCAATTTAAAATTCATATTAAGACTATTTTTATATTGTTCTAGCCGTAACACTATATTTTTTGTATCACCACTACTAAGTTTACCTTTATATTTACCATTAATATTCATAAATACAACTTCAATATTTTTATCAAGGAAATATCCTAATGTAGGTGTAGTAATAGAGGTATTTCCCAATATATTTACCTTTTCTATTTTGCTAATTGGAATTTTATCTTTGTTGCCATTAGATCTATTTATAATTACCTGATTATCCTTTGTTGATATTGTTGAACCTTGCTCTGTAACATACAATACCATTTTATACACCTCCTAGTTTTACTAAGAATATATAATCTGCTATACATGTAAATAGTAGAATAACAACGCATATTTCCCAATTTTTAAGTCTCAATTTAAAGTATAGGACTATTTTTAATATTTAAATTACATGTTAGTTATCAAGTATATAATCATAAATTAAAATTACACTCTTTTCACTTGACCTAGTCCCATTGTAGTTTTGTATCCCACACCAGCATAAAATGCAAACTCCGACAATATATTAATCATCTTAATTAGCTCTATATTCTCACTCTGTATCTCTATAGTTAAATTTCCTGTAAATCCAATAAAATAACCATTTTTCATCTGCACTTTACGTAATTTTGTCTTATCCTCTTTTACTACAATATTTTCAAACTCATGAATAAGAGATTCATCTAATTTATATGCACTATATTTATTGTATTTTCTAAGTAATCCAATGAAAATAAGTCTAGTTTCAGGTTTTATATTAAATTTATCTCCCGATTTAAAAAGAGTTGGTGTGTAAAATCTCATTGTTATCTGTTTTGAAAAATCTTCCTTATGTATTATTTTATTCAAATCAAATATCCCTGCCCACTGACTTTTTGTGTTATCATAGAGAACTCTTTCAACTTTGAAGCTAATATTTTCTAATTTTATATCTGATTTAAACATCTGCTTTTGAAATAGATTCGTTGCTATCTTTTTAAATAGATTGTTGTCTAATATTGTAAAACGGATATAGTAATTTTTATTTATATATATTTCTGATTCTTTATCTATAGCTAACCCCAATAGAGACGATACTGTAAATGATTTGTATGTGTCGTCATCATGTAGTTTTTCACTTAGTGATTCATTTACTTCCCTTATCATTTTTAGAAATACCGAATGAATTTTTTTCCCAGTATATAATATTAATTT
>JAAYPW010000110.1 GCA_012519615.1 Fusobacteriota bacterium | reverse complement strand
TTGTACCAATACTGATTTTAATAGAAAAAATTAAAGAATATAAAGAGATTAAAGAAGTAAAAACAATAGATGAAGAGGATATTTATTAATAATCGAGATTATTTACTTAATTCTAATTATGGAAAAATTATATATATAATTATTGTTAAAATTTTAAATAATACTGATAAAATAATACTAAAAAGGAGGTGTAAACCGAGAGGTTAAAGTAGATTGGTATAGTTTAATAAAATAGCAATAAATAGTTGAAATATAGAGTAAAAAATAAAAATAATTGGAGGAAAATATTTTATGAAAAAGATTGTATTATTATTTATGCTATTTGTAATATTATTTATTGTAACAGGATGCTTAAAAGATAGGAGGGAAGAGGAAAAAATACAAAAAGATGAAGAGGTAATATTGGAAAAAGTATTACGAGATATAAAATTATACAACAATGAAAAAAGGGTAATCGATGATACAATTATAGGTGAAGGGATATATATAAATGTATTGGTAACAGATAAATTATCTGGGTATGAGGGATGGTATTATTATTCAAATGAGGATTTATTAGAATTATATAAAGATAAAACTAAAGAGTTAGTACAATTAATGTCTATATGTGCACCGAAAGGGAGGGTATATTGCGTATATGGGGATAAAGCGGTAGAAATATATGATTATGAAAGTATAGAGGAAACGAAATTAAAAGGGGAAGAATTAAAGATAGATTTATCAGAAAAAGTAAAAAAAGTAGATAAAAATGGAGTAGTAGAGGTAAAAATAATAGAAACTGGAAAAGAAAATAATAAAAAAGCATATTTAATAGATTATCCAGTAGTAACAAAAAGTGGAATAATTATAAAATATGAAAAGGAGATTTTGGAAAAGACAGAAGTTGAATTTTACAATGATATTATTACAACAAATAGTGCAGCAATAACAGTAATAGAAGACGGAGTAGCGAAAATAGACATTGATTTAATTGGCGGTAAGTACAATATAAAGTCTAATAATATTTATTTTGGGAAATACAATGAGATAGAGATAAATGAATATGATGTAGATATCAGTATAAATTATGATAAAGATATTAGTGATTATATAGTAACAGACATGGAAGAACCGATAATAAAAAACTTTTTAAAGTTAGAAAGTGATGTATCAGAATATTATGTGGATATAGAATTTGATACAATACCAGACTATATAATATATAAAGAGGAAGATTGGGATTTCCATAAATATGCATTATTTACTGAATTAGAAGATGGTAAAATAAGAATATATATAATAGGTTCTAAAAATGTAGAAATTTTACCAATAAAAGACAAACAAAATGATTTGAATATAAAGAAGAATAATTCTGATGACAAAAAATATTCGAAATAATAGAAAATATTAATGGAGAATTAAAAATAAATTTAGATCTAACTCCATTACCTTTATCAAATTCAAAAAATACAGAAAGGCAGTTTTATATAAATTTTAATAGTAGTAAAATGACAGAAAAAGATATAAATAATAAATTGAACAAGAATATAGATCAATTAAAAATGATAAATGAAAATGAGATAAGAGAAAATAATTTATCTAATGGAAGGCACACAATTGCAATATTAGGTATCGAAAGAAAAAATGAAGATAAATTAATTAGAAGAATAGTATGGGAACAAGATGTTTTTATCAATAAACTAGATTTAAGTAGAGAGAAAATAAAAGAGATTGCAGAAAAGTATTCACCAATATTATCATTCAATGAAAAAGAGAAATATTTTCCAATGAGCTTAGAAGAGATGTTTTCAGACTTAACACTTGAAGAAAAAAAGTTAAGAATAAGATATCATAAATTAAGAAATTTTGCATATAAATTAAATAAAAAATATCAAATTATTCATTTTGATGATCTAAAAAATATATTACCATATAATGGACATAGAAATGCATTATTAGATGTATATGCTCCAGAGAGTGTATTTTTAGACGCACTTTCGCGAAGAAAAGGAGATATAAATAATATAACAGTGTATTATTCATTAATAGAACGGGAAGGAAAATACTATCTTAATTATCATTTTTTATATCTTTATGATCCAAAAGGTGGAGGCATACCAAGTGTGATAGGGATACATTTATTTGATAGGGAAAGCTGTACAATAGTATTAAATGAAAATATGTATCCAGAAAAAATATTATATGGAGCACATTTGGCAGGACAAAAAATGTGGTTAAGTGAAAATGGAAATGAAAAACCAAAATGGAATGGTGGGCGAGTAAGTATAGAATGGGATAGAAGTTTAAGGTATGGAGAGCATCCTGTATTAGCAATAGCAAAGGGAGCTCATGCAATATATCCAGTTAATGGAGAATATAGTTTTATGGTATTTTCAGAGACAGCAGGCGGGATAGAAAATATTGAAAACTTCTTAGTATATCCTTCGATTTTTGCAAAAAAAAGTAAAAATATAAAGGGATATAGAATAGAAAACTTATTAAATGAAGATTTTGAAAATGGTAAAAGTGTATTAAATTTTAGTGGTTATTATGTAGATATCCTTGGAAAAAATAACGCAAAATTTCCACCGTTTACATCAAGAGAGGTAAATCCTGCTGAATATGCAAGAGGAGAGTCTGTGGAGGAGACAGAACTTGCTTTTGAAGGTTTTAAAATAGACAACACGTTACCAGAAAATTGTGTAAAACAATTTAAAAATTTAATTGGAAGTTTAGCAGTGGAAGAAAATAGTATAAAATACGTTGAGGATAAAATTAAAAGTACAGAGATAGATTTAAAATGGGAATCAAAAGTAGGAGGTAATATAAATTCTGATTTAGATGGGTACGCAATATATAGAAAGTCAAATATAGAAGGGGAAACAGAATATAAAAATATAGGGATAATTCAGAAGAAATATAATGAAAAAGATGAATGTATCGGTTATAATATATATAATAAGATAAATACAAATGAAATTTATAAAAAAATAAACCCTATAGGAACTATAGGTTATAATAATAATCTATTTAATGGAAGTGAATTTGGTTATAAAGAAAATTTCAAAGAATTTCTATATAGAGATTTAATGCTAATTCCAGAAACGGAATATGAATATAAAATATCAGGATTTACAAAATTAGAAGAATACTATGTAACAGAAAATGGAATAAAAGATGAAAATAAAAATCAATATGTAGAAGGAATAATAGAAGATACAAGTATAAAATTGGTAACAAAAAAATTAGAAAAGCCAAAAAGTATAAATTATGGAGTAAATGAAAGAGAAGAATTTGAAATATTGATAGAAGAATCAAAAGAGATAGAAGAAATGAAAGAAAATATAAAAAAAGCAGGAGATTTAATAGAAGAAGAAATCGAAATAGGATATATTTTAGAATACAGTGAAGAATTAAACCCAAATGAAGAAGATTATATTGAAAAATTAAGAATAATTTGGGATAAAAGTATAGAAAAATATAAATTAACAGAGGATAGTGTAGAAATAATAGAAGAATTAGAAAAATTAAAATTAAAAATTTATGACAATCCAAATAATACTTATAGAATAAAAAGTTATATAAGATATAATAATAAAAAAATAGAAAAACAAAGTGAATATAAATATGCAGAAACAGAAGGAATAAAGATAAAAAAAATGATAATAGATTATTCAAGAAAAGAAATATCAGAAAAAGAAAAATATGGGCAAGTATATTTTGAATATGAATATCCAAATGAAGTAAGTGAATATAAAATATATATAAAAAATGAAATAGGTAACTATGAAGAAATAGGAATAACAGCAGAAAAAAACTATACATATAAAAGTGAAAATTTAAAACCTAAAGAAAAATATTATTATAAAATAGTTCCAAGTGATTTAACAATGGATAAAGTAAAAGAGATAGAGGTAGAAATACCGATAGAATTTCCAGAAATGGAGGTATTGAAAAAGGAAATAAAATTTACTTATGCAGAAGTATATATAACAAAACCTATAGAATTGATAAATTCAGGTTATGAATTAAAATTTAACTATTTAAGAACGATGGCAACAAATGGAACAATTTATAGTTTATCATTAACGGAAGAAGATGAATACTGTAATTTAAATAATGCATATAAATTTA
>JAAYPW010000109.1 GCA_012519615.1 Fusobacteriota bacterium | reverse complement strand
GGAGCTTTGGCAACAGCATCTACAGGAACTGCAATAGCATCATTAAGTGGAGCAGCAGCAACAAATGCAACATTAGCATTTTTTGGTGGCGGTTCACTTGCAGCAGGTGGATTAGGTATGGCAGGTGGGACAATGGTTCTGGGTGGATTAGTTGCAGGGCCAGCATTAGCTATAATGGGATTTGTAGTAGGTGCAAAAGCATCTAAAAATTTAGATAATGCCTACTCAAATTTAGCAGAGGCAAGAAAATTTGAAGAAGAGATGAATGCAGCAGCAGATGCATGCGTTGGAATTAGACGACGTGCAGTAATGTTTGATAGATTTTTAATAAGATTACATACTGTGTTCGATCCTTTAGTTTATGAAATGACTCAGATCATAAAAAGTAGAGGGACAGAGTATAGACAATATACTGATAAAGAAAGAAAAGTTATAGCATCGGCAATGTCTATAGCAGGTGCAATAAAGTCAGTTTTAGATACAGCAATATTAGATAAAGATGGAAATTTAACTGAAGAATCAGAATTAACAGTTAGTAAAATTGGTAATAAAGTTAAAGGGAAATTATGATAATTTTTCCATGTGATGGTTGTGGTATATGTTGTAAACATATTGAACATATACCACAATTGAAAGAATTTGATACAGGAAATGGTAGATGTAAGCACTTATTGGACAATAATTTATGTGAAATATATAGTGACAGACCAGATATATGTAGAGTTGATAGGATGTATGAATTATATTTTTCAAGTGTAATGAGCAAAGAAGATTATATTAATGCTAATCTAGAAGGCTGTAAAAAACTTAAAATGAAATAAGGGGCGGGAGGGAGATAATGTATATTATTGATTTTTTTAAAAGGATTACAAGAAAAACTAATGTTGCAATTTTATTATATGCGATCCTTCATAAACTTATAGGAATACCACATACCGTTTCGGATATTATTGTAGTAATACCGTATTCATTTTTTGTTTTTGTTGCTGTATATTTATAATATTTTATTATTATGATAAAATATGAAAGGAGTGGATTATATGGTATATGATGGGAAAAAACAGGAATTTGAAGTATTTGATACAAAATTAGAAATAAGTAAAGAAAGAGATGTTTATAATTATTATTCTGGATATTTCAATGATTTGGCTAAAAAATTAACTGAAGAATATGAAAAAAAATATGTAGAAGTAAATACGTGCATTGAAGACGTTCATAATAATGGATATGATCAAGGTTTTGAATTTATATCACAAGCTATATTAAAAGCTATAGATATATTAATAGAATATAAGATCTATGATATAAGCTACGAGGTATTTTTGGAAGAATACTATAGCAAGTATTATAATTGGAATGATATATTTGATTCTATTGATAATAAGTATTTGTCTATAATAAAAAGTACGGAAGAGTTAGATGAGTATAGGACAAGCAGGAGAGAAAATAGAGGAAAATGGATAGGTGGAGGATTTGGTTTAGGAGGTGCTGTACAAGCGGGGGCTCTAAATATTCTATCGGGTACAGCACATGGCGTTTTTAATTTAGGAGCTAAATTAATGAGTGCTGTGATAGATAGTAGTGATAAGAGAAAAATATTTCGAGATCCAAATATGTTAGATACTTTAAAAAAAGCAGTTTTGATTAATATAATATGTATAAAATTCGCACTATATGATGCACTTTATTCAAGAGGTATAATTGCATGAAATAAATATATGTAAGAAAGATTTAGATTCGGTAGATGGAATATTAAAAAATCTTGATAAGATTAAAGATAAATTTGAAGTTAAGAAAGCATTATTAAAAGCATTATCATTAAATCCTTATAATGAAGATATATATGAGTATATTATAAACAATAAACTAGATGAAACTGGGATAGTATATAAGATTATAGATTATTTTGGAATTTCAATAAAGAAAAATACAGAAGAAACACTCAATAAAACATACGAAGAAACTGCTAAAGAGATGGAGGACGAAAAAATATTGGATGAAGAACAGAGTAAAGTATTATTAAACTTAGAAAAAATTAACGAAACTACAGTACAGTCAAAGTGTAATTACGAGGAATTATTTGAGCATGTTACAGCTCATTTTCAAGAACAAGGAGGAATATTAGCAGTTGTTGATATGATACATGGAAAAGTTGAAGCGTTATGGAAATACGGAAAAGATACATCGAATATAAAAATTACTGCAAATTTTTCAGCACAAAAAGATGAATCAATTCAAATTAGACTTGAAGGTTCGCTTGAAAATGCAATCGACAACTTCAATGTAGCGAAGAAGAGAGCTGAAGAAATGACAGATGAAATTTTGAAACCTATTAACGTAAAAGCATGGGCTCTTACAAACAATAAATATTTAATCCGACATAGAGGGAAACGAAAAAATATTACAGCATTACTTACAATACTAGGAGGATTTTGTGGTATTCATAAATTTTATATTGGAAATTGGGGTTGGGGACTTGTATATTTATTACTAATTGGTACCGGAATTTCACTTTTCCTATCTGTAGTAGAATTTATATATATTTTAACTTTAACATCAGATAAATTTAATGAACGATATAATTATAAAAAGATATCCGTATTTACATTAGTTTAATAAAAATGATATATATAAATAGAAGGGATTTTTTAAATAAAGATAAAATTTAAATATATTTTTATCAAAGGCGTACACAGATAAACACGTATAAAATTCAGAACGTAGAGTTTAGAATTTAGTGATTAGAAAAAGCATAAAAAATTGAAAAAAGGACATTTTATTAATGTCCTCTTTTTTATTATGAAAAATTAACTGTATAAAACTATAATTAGATTTAATACGAAAAAAGAATTTTAATCGAATTAGAATAAAAAAAGCTATATTGTGTATTAATAGTATTTTTTAAAATTATAATTACATTTATAAGGAAGAAAGATTTTTTAATGATATTTTATTTTTATATGTAAATTATTAATGTATATTAATTGAAAAACCGGTATATTATAAAATAATACTAAGGACTAGCGAAAATATATAGATACTATTATATATTACATAATAGTATCTATATAAGTAAGATTATTATAAAGATAAATGTTTTGAGAAAATAAGTTAATAGAATATAGAATTTATAGGGTAGAGATAAAAAAAGATAAATAAAAGATAAAAAAAGAAATCGGAAAAAAATAGTTAAAATTTCCTTTTTACACTAGATTTATATAATTTAATTCTTGAAAAATAACAAAAAAAATGTTATAATAATATTTAATAAATAAAATAATTTAAATAAAAATTGTAATTTTATCTAGGAGGAGAATAAAAAAATGTTAAATGGAAAAATAATTTGCGAAGCTATAACATTTGATGATGTGCTACTTGTTCCTCAAAAATCAAATGTTCTTCCAAGAGAGGTATCTCTAAAAACTAAATTAACAAAAAATATTGAGCTAAATATACCTCTTATTAGTTCGGCAATGGATACTGTAACAGAAGCGGAATTGGCAATAGCTATAGCACGTGAGGGTGGTATGGGAATCCTACATAAAAATATGTCTATAGAAGAGCAAGCAAACGAAGTTGATAAAGTAAAAAGAAATGAAAATGGTATGATTTCTGATCCGATAACTTTATATCCAGATAGTCTAATAGCAGAAGCAAAAGAGATTATGAAAAAATATAAAATATCTGGTTTACCAGTTGTTTCTAAAGATAAACATACATTAGTTGGAATTATTACAAATAGAGATTTAAAATATAGAAAAGAGAATAATCAAAAAGTATATGAAATTATGACTAAAAAAGACCTTATTACAGCGGCAATAGGTACAACGTTAGAAGAGGCAAAAGAGATATTATTAGAAAACAGAATAGAAAAATTACCAATCGTAGATAATGATTATACATTAAAAGGGCTTATAACGATAAAAGATATAGATAAAGCAGTTGAATTTCCTAATGCTTGTAAAGATAGTAGCGGGAGACTTAGAGTAGGGGCTGCTGTGGGAGTAGGAAAAGATACTATAGAGAGAGTAAAAGCGCTTGTAGATGCTGGTGTAGATGTAATAACTGTAGACAGTGCACACGGACATTCACAAGGGATAATCGATATGGTAAAAGCTATTAAAGCAAACTTTGATGTAGAAATAATTGCTGGAAATATTGTAACAGCAGAAGCAGCACGAGAATTAATTGAAGCAGGAGCAGGAGCTGTAAAAGTAGGAATAGGACCAGGTTCCATTTGTACAACAAGAGTAGTTGCAGGAGTAGGAGTACCACAAATAAGTGCAATTAACGATGTATATGAAGAAGCTAAAAAACATGGTATACCAGTAATTGCTGATGGTGGAATTAAATATTCTGGTGATATAGTAAAAGCAATTGCGGCAGGAGCTAGCTCAGCTATGTTAGGTGGAATATTTGCAGGTACAGCAGAAGCACCAGGTGAAGAGGTAATATATGAAGGTAGAAAATATAAAGTATATGTAGGGATGGGATCTCTAGCAGCAATGAAAAGAGGAAGTAAAGATAGATATTTTCAGGATGTAGAAGATGATATAAAAAAACTTGTGCCAGAAGGTATCGAAGGAAGAGTTGCGTTTAAAGGGAAAATGTCAGATGCGATATACCAATTAATCGGGGGAATAAGAGCAGGAATGGGATATTGCGGCGCAGCAAATATAGAAGAACTAAAAATAAATGGAAAATTTGTAAAAATCACAGGTGCAGGATTGAAAGAAAGTCATCCACACGATGTTAATATCACAAAAGAAGCTCCAAACTATCAAAAATAGTATATTATTGTAAAGGAGAGGAATTTATATGAGAAGCGATGCAATGAAAACGGGAGTAAAAAGAGCACCTCACAGATCATTATTTAAAGCATTAGGTTTAACAGATGAGGAAATTAGTAGACCAATAATAGGTATAGCTGGTTCTTACAATGAAATAATACCAGGACATGTACATTTAAGAACTATTATAGATGCTGTAAAAGCAGGAGTTAGATTAGCAGGAGGAACACCTCTAGAATTTAATACTATAGGTGTGTGTGACGGAATTGCTATGAATCATGAAGGGATGAAATACTCTCTACCTTCTAGACAAATTGTTGCCGATTCGGTAGAGGCTGTAGTAAGAGGGACTCCTTTTGACGGGATTATATTAATACCAAACTGTGATAAAATAACACCAGGTATGTTGATGGCAGCAGGGAGACTAAATATACCATCAATATTTGTAAGTGGTGGACCAATGTTTGCAGGTAAATTTAAGGGTAAAAAAATTGGCTTAAGTGATCTATTTGAATATGTAGGTCAATATGAAAATGGTAATATGACTAGTGAAGAGTTGTGCGAAGCAGAAAATGCTGCATGTCCAACTTGCGGATCATGTGCAGGAATGTACACTGCAAATACAATGAATTGTCTAACAGAGGCAATAGGAATGGCATTACCGGGCAATGGAACTATACCAGCTGTTTATTCAGAAAGAATAAGATTAGCTAAAAAAACAGGTATGCAAATAATGGAATTAGTAAAATCGGATGTAAAACCAAGAGACATTATGACAAAAGCAGCTTTTCAAAATGCAATTGCAGTAGATATGGCACTTGGTGGATCGACAAATAGTGCATTACATATTCCAGCAATAGCAGATTCTGTAGGATTAGATATATCTATAGATGATTTTGAAGAATACAGCAAAAAAGTACCTCATTTATGTCATTTATCTCCAGCAGGTCCTGACTTTATAGAGGATTTAGATCGTGCAGGTGGGATCCCAGCTGTAATGAAAGAGTTAGCATTAAATGGTATATTAAATACTACAGCAATGACAGTCTCTTTAATATCACAAGCAGAGATATTAGAAAAAGTAAAAGATAAAGATATAAATGTAATTAGAGATTTTAATAACCCAGTTCATAAAACAGGAGGATTAGCAGTATTAAAAGGAAATATTGCAATAAATGGTTGTATAGTAAAAGAAGCTGCAGTTGCAAGTGAGATGCTAAAACATAGTGGTCCTGCTAGAGTATTTAACTCAGAAGAGGATGCAGTAACTGCAATTTTAGGTAAAAAAATTAATAAAGGAGATGTCATCTTAATTAAATATGAGGGACCAAAAGGTGGTCCAGGTATGAGAGAGATGCTTACACCAACTTCAGCAATAGCAGGAATGGGACTAGATAAAGATGTAGCATTAATTACAGATGGTAGATTCTCAGGGGCAACGAGAGGTGCATCTATAGGACATATATCACCAGAGGCAGCAGAAGGTGGAGCAGTTGCAATTGTAGAAGAGGGAGATATTATAGAGATAGACATCCCTAATAGACAAATTAATGTTAAACTATCAGATGACGAGATAGAAAATAGATTTAAAACATGGAAACCAGTAGTGAAAGAATCAAGTGAAGTTTTAAAAAGATTTGGTCAAATGGTAACATCAGCAGATAAAGGTGCTGTTTATAGAGATAAATAATATAAAATAACTTAAACTAAAAAACAAAATGGAGATACTATAAATAATTCTCCATTTCTGTTTTTAAAGTATAGAAGAAAGGGATGATATGAGGGTATCAATATTAGGAAGTGGAAGCTCAGGAAATGCTACTTACGTGGAAACAGAAGGAGTAGGATTGCTTATTGATGCAGGTTTTAGTGGAAAAAAAATGGAGGAAAAATTAAACGAGATAGATGTAGATATTAAAACAGTAAAAGCCATTTTAATAACACATGAGCATATGGATCATATTTTAGGTGCTGGTATTTTAGTTCGTAAACATGATATACCTTTATACATAACAAAAGAAAGTTACGAGGAATCAAAGCATAAAATTGGTAAAATCAATTTAGATAAATTAAACTTTATCCACGATGAATTTAATATAGAAAAAGTTAGAATAAAGCCTTTTGATGTAATGCATGATGCAGTTAGAACAGTAGGCTTTTCAATTACAAATAATAGTGATAAAAAACTTGCGATTGCAACAGATATAGGTTATACTACAAATATAGTAAAAGAGGAATTTAAAAATTCTGATGTAATAATAATTGAAAGTAATTACGATTACTATAAATTAATGAATGGGCCATATAATTGGAATCTTAAAAATAGAGTAAAAGGTCAAAATGGGCATTTATGTAATGTAAAAGCGTCAGAATTTATTGGAAAAATATACACAGATAAATTAAAAAAAATATATTTAACTCATATAAGTCGTGATAATAATACCTATGAATTAGCATATAATACTGTGAAAAAATATTTAAATAAAAATAATATTTGTGTAGATATAGAGGTTGCAACACAGGAAAGCACTACCAAATTATTTGAATTTTAATTTGTATAGAGAATATTAAGAACATTATATATTTAATAAGTGGAGGTGAAATTTGCAAACATACTAGCTTATGTTGCAAAAAAATATGAGCGATAAAAAAATAGGGATAAAAGAAGATGGTACACCGTATAGAATATTAATAGTAGATGATTCACCAATGATACATAAAATGATCCAAAAAACAGTAGAACCAATGGGATTTACAATAGTAGGAAATGCAAAAAATGGTAAAGAAGGGGTAGAGCTATACGATAAACTTAAACCTGATTTAGTTACAATGGATATTACAATGCCTATTATGGATGGAGTAGATGCATCGGAAAATATAATAAAAAATGACCCTATGGCAGTAATATTAATGTTAAGCGCAATGGGAGATGACGATATAAAAGAACAAGCTAAATCAAAAGGGATAAGACATTTTATTACAAAACCATTTCAACCAGCTGAATTTATAAAAAGTATTGTTTATACACTTAAAATAAAAATATAAAAATGGAAGGGTAGGTGTGTAGTTTGAATCTAAATCTAGATTATATAAACCCATTTTTAATTTCTGGTGTAGGTGTATTAAACGATTTATTAGGGGAGAAACCAGTAAGAAGTGAGGTTAAAATTCAAACAACAAGTTTTAAATCTGAGGGGATAGCAGCTATTGTAGGAATTACAAAAGGAAGAATAATTGAGGAAGCAGGTCAATTAGGTAAAGGTAGAATATTAATCGATATGCAAAAAGAGACAGCTATAAAAATAGCTGAAGCAATATATGAAGAAAAATACGATGATGTAACAAATGAAGTCTTCGAATCAATATCAGAAATTGTAAATATGATTTCTGGCGGTGGAATAACATCTATTAACAATAAATTTAAGGGGACAAATCTAAGATTATCTTACCCTAGTATATTTTCTGGTAAAAATCTAGAGATTGATTCTCCTAAATTAAAATCTGTTAGTGTGAAATTTAAACTAAGTATGGGTGAATTATCATTGAATATTGCATTTGAAGGGATAGAAGGGTGATATTATGGCGTTAGCAATTGAATTAATAAATCCTTTTTTAAAATCATTTGTAAATACACTTAATCAATTTGGTGTAACAAATATAAAAAAAGGTGCTGTAAAAAAGAAAGAAAGATTAGAATCTGACTATGAAGTAAATGTTGTTGTTGGTATTGTTGGTGATGTAAAAGGAAACGTTACATATAATTTTTCTGTAGAAACAGCAAAAAATATAGCAACTACAATGATGATGGGTATGGAAGTAACAACTATAGATGAAATGGCAAAAAGTGCAATATCTGAAATGGCAAATATGATCACAGGAGGAGCTTCTGGGATATATGAAACTATGAAAAAAGAAACAGATATTTCACCACCAACACTAATAATTGGTCAAGATATAAAAATATGGATTAGCCAAGTAGAAACATTGTCAATTGAATTTAGCACTGACTTAGGTATAATTGAATTAAATATTGGTCTAGAGGTGTAAAAATTGAATTTATGGGAAAATTTAAAATTTGAAGTAACTACGTGTAATCTGTGTAAATTATCTCATACAAGAAAAAATATTGTACTTGGAGAAGGAGATATAAATTCTCCAATAATGTTTATAGGAGAAGCCCCAAATGATGTTGATGAAAAAATGGAGCTTCCTTTTTGTGATGAATCAGGAAAATTGTTTACTAAAATATTAAATTCTGTAAAAATAGATAGAAACAATGTATATCTTACGAATATTGTAAAATGTAAAACTCCAAGTGGAAGAAATCCAGAAGAAGACGAGATTATTGCTTGTAGTAGATATTTAGAAACACAAATTGCTCTAATAAATCCGAAAATAATAGTAGCTGTGGGCGCAGTTGCAGCGAATTTTTTCTTAAAAGAACATATGAAAAATGGGATAAAAGGTGTACGAGGAGTGTTTTATAAATGGTATGGTGATATAAAAGTAATTGCAATATTTGATCCTAACTTTTTACTTAGAAATAGTTCTACAAAAGAGGGAAGTCCAAAACAAGAAACATGGAAAGATATACAAAATATAAGAAAAGAATACGATAAATATTTGGAAAAAGAGTGAATTATTAAATGAAAAATCAAATAAGAAAAAATATAAAAAAACTTAGAAATAATCTTAATAGAAAAGAGATTTTAGAAAAAAGTTTAAGTTGTTATAATACATTTTTTAATTTAAATATTTATAAAGAATCTATAAATATAATGTCATATATGAGCATACAGAATGAAATAGATACAGAAATGCTAAATAATAAAATATTAAATGACAATAAAAGTTTAATTTTACCAGCAATAGTGAATGGTGAAATTGAGGCAAAAATTTGTGAAAAAAATAAAAATCTTATAAAAGGATTGTATAATATCTTGGAACCAGATAGCAATAGATATCTTGGAAAGATAGATATTGTATTGGTTCCAGGATTAGCTTTTGATAAAAAAGGGGATAGAATTGGTTTTGGAAAAGGGTATTACGATAGATTTTTAAAAAATAGAAATAGTATAAAAATTGGAATAGGGTATAATTTTCAATTGTTAGAAGATTATATTGATACGAATAAGAATGATATTTCAATGGACTATCTTATTATAGAGGATAAAATAATAAAATGTGGCACTTAAATTTAATAATAAAAGCACATTAGCCTAGAAATAAGTATAAAGTGAGAAAGGCGGTGAGGACTGCTAATAATTTTTAAATTAGCAGAGTTTTTATGAAAAAAAGGATTTTGATTGTTGATGATATGGTTTTTATCCGCGCAAGTTTGAAAAAAATTTTAGAAACAGCAGGGTATGAGGTTGTTGGTGAAGCACAAGATGGTGAGGAAGGCGTGTCTCTTTATAAAAAATTATTACCAGATTTAGTAACATTAGATTTGACTATGCCAAAAATGGACGGAATATCTGCATTAGAAGAGATTAAAAAAATAAATCCAAATGCTCAAGCAATAATGATTTCTGCAATGGGACAACAAAAAAATGTGCTTAGAGCAATACAATTAGGTGCAAAAAACTTTATAGTAAAACCATTTAAAGCAGATAAAGTTATAGAAATAATTGCTCCATTAATGAAATAAAAATAAAATATGGCAATATATATTGTAGAATACATAATAAGGAGGAAAAAACATGTCGAAAAAAGATGATAGAGATAAGGTATTAGAACTTACAATGAAACAGATTCGAAAAGAATTTGGTGAAGGTTCTATTATGAAACTTGGTGAAAACCAAAAAATGAATATAGAAGCAATACCAACAGGGAGCTTAAATCTTGATATTGCATTAGGAATAGGGGGATTACCCCGAGGTAGAATAGTAGAAATTTATGGACCTGAATCTTCAGGTAAAACAACACTTACTTTACATGTACTTGCAGAGGCACAAAAAATGGGAGGCGTAACAGCATTTATAGATGCAGAACATGCACTAGACCCTGTTTACGCTAAAAATCTCGGTGTAAATATTGAAGAACTTTTAATATCACAACCAGATACAGGTGAACAAGCCCTTGAAATTGCAGATATGCTAGTAAGAAGTGGAGCTATAGATGTAATTGTAATTGACTCAGTTGCTGCACTTGTTCCGAAGGCTGAAATTGATGGTGAGATGAGCGATCAACAAATGGGGCTACAAGCTAGACTTATGTCAAAGGCGCTTAGAAAAATAACTGGAAATCTGTCTAAATCAAAAACAATGCTTTTATTTATAAATCAGATAAGAGAAAAAATAGGCGGATTTGGATTTGGACCTCAAACAACAACTACAGGTGGAAGAGCGCTTAAATTCTATTCTTCAGTTAGATTAGAGATTAAGAGAGTTGGAAGTATTAAACAAGGTGATGAAATAATAGGTAATGAAACTGTGATAAAAGTTACAAAAAATAAAGTTGCACCACCATTTAGGGAAGTCGGAGTACAAATTATGTACGGTATAGGGATATCTAAAGAGGCAGAAATTTTAGATCTTGCACTTAAATACGATATTATATCAAAAAGTGGTGCTTGGTTTAGTTATGGTGATATTAGACTAGGTCAAGGACGTGAAAATGTTAGATTAAAACTTATAGAAGAGAAAGAACTATGCGAAGAGCTAAAAAGTAAAGTGTTGGATTTAATTCAACCAGCAGAATTTATATCTAGTAGTGCTGATGATGACGATGATTTATCAAATACTGAATCTGACGAATAAAGAGATCGAGCTAGATAGTGGTGAATATATTAAAATTGATCGTGAGATTAAATATGAATATGATCTATATGTTGGTAAAAATATAACAAAAGAGATTGTACAAGAGATTAACTATTCTTATGGAATTAAAATTGCCTATAAATTTATTTCTAAGAAAGATTATACTGAAAAAGAGTTGTACGACAAACTAGAAAATGCAGAAATTAATATTGAATCATTAACAAAAATAATAGAAAAATTTATTAATGAAAAATATATAGATGATAATATTTATACTGAAAATTATATTAAATTAAAAGATATGTTTAGTTATAATAGAATCATCTATGAATTAACTAAAAAAGGGATAAAAAAAGATATAATAAATGAAAAATATAAAGAAATGAATATAAATGAACAAAATAAGATTAGAAAAATATTAGTTAAATTAGGGAAAAAAACAGATGAACAAAAAATAAATTATTTAATGAGGCAAGGTTTTTTTTACGAAGACATTATATACACTATTAAAAATATTGATGAAATATAAAAAAATGATTTGTATATAATATAGCAGTAAGAACTATTATTTGCTACAATAAAGAAAAATAAAAATCCTAGAAAGATAGTTGAATATTATTATTTTATTGGAGAATATTAATATAATAATACAATAAAGAAAATTTAAATTGATTATTTAAAATATGGAGATATTACAGGTGAAGGTATTTTTATAAAAATGAAAATTTACTTATAAAAACTGGTATAAAATTAAAAAAAAGAGGATATAAAAAATTACATAATTTTTTAAAAATAGTAAAACTAGACTTAAAAACAACTGTTTTAAATTTATGTAAAGCAAAAATATTAGCAACTTTTAAACTATCTGAATCAAATTTTAAAATGATTAATAAAATTTAAATAATCGAGACGTAAAAAAAGCAAATAAATTTGGGAGAGTGATTTGTATATTTATGAACATTCTATCCGTGGTAGCTGCAGAAATATTTTCTTATAAAACAAATGAGATTTATGCATTGAGGATAGCAGTTATGTTAAAGAAATACGATGTGATTAAAATACCTATAGAGATATTAGATAAAAATATTATATTAAAACCAGATAAAAGATAAATAAATGAAAAATATAAAATTGAATCTTATAATGTAATGTGTGAAATTAAATTTTGCATAGATTTATCGAAAGAGATAATATTAGACTATTATGAAAAAATAGACAGAAATAAGTATCTTTATCAAAAAAATAAAAAAGAAGTTATTAAGAACAGCTAAGTTAATTAATATTATCGATGTTTATGCTCTTATTACAAATAGAATCTATAGTTCTAAAAAAATATATAAAGAAGTATTTTTACAATATTTATGTATAGGAGAAAACAAATTTAATGGGGAAATATTATAGGAAATTATAAAAAACAGGAGGATAATAGTAAAATGTTCCGATCATTATTATCAGCTTTATTAGCAATGATATTTTATATATTAAGTGCAATTTTATTAGTTCCAATACTTTTATTACTAAAAAAAGAGAAAGCATTAATTTATGCACAAAAAAATGCAAAATTTTGGGGTAAAGCACTAATAGTTGCAACTGGTTCAAAGGTTGAAGTTATCTATAAAGATGAGGAAGATTTTAAAAATATCGCGTCAAATGAACCTTTTTTATTAGTTGCCAATCATCAAAGTAATTTGGATATTCCGTTATTAACTGGATATTTTCCAAGAAATTTGGGATTTGTTGCAAAAAAAGAGATGGAAAAATGGCCAATTCTTAATGTATGGATGAAAAGAATTAAATGTGTATTTCTAGATAGAGAAAATCCTAGAAATGGGATAAAAGATATAAAACAGGCAATAGGTTATATAAAAGAGGGGTATACAATGGCAATATTTCCTGAAGGGACTAGAACTAAAACTGGTGAAATTGGTGAATTTCAAAAGGGAAGTATTAAAATTGCAACAGATCCTAAAGTAAAAATTGTACCTGTAACAATAGTAGGAACTATGAACATTATGGGAAAAAATAGTAAATTTGTAAAAGGAAATAAAAATCTAAAATTAATAATTGAAAAAAGCATAGAAACAAACGGATTAGATAAAGAAAAATTAAATAATTTACATAATGAGATTAGAGAAATGATTATCTCTAATCATAAGAGTTATAGTATATAAAAAAAAGGATGAATTAATCATCCTTTTTTTATAATATTTATTATTTTTCAAGTATATTTGTAATTAATACATTTCCTTTAGTTGCTGCAATATCAAAAGCAGTAAATCCTTTTTTATCTTTAATGTTTGGATTTGCTCCATTTTCAATTAATAATCTTACCATAGCAACATTTGACTTTCCAACTGCTAAGTTTAAAGGTGTATCGCCATAAGAATCAACTAAGTTTAGATTGTAATTAAGATTAATAAGTTCTGTAACAATATTTATAAAATTGTTCTCAATAGAGATCATTAGTATCTCATCTCCTACAATTTTACCATCTTCTGTTTCTAAATATAAATTTGCCCCACTATCAATTAATGCAGATATTATCTCTTCTGTAACAGCATAAAGTAGAGGTGGATTTCCTTTTGAATCTGTATAATTAACATCTGCTTTTTCATTAATTAGTAAATAAATAAGATTAGTATCGCCTTTAAATATTGCTAACATAAGAGGAGAAAATCCTTTTTTATCTCTAACATTTGGATTAGCACCCGAATCTAGTATAGCTTTAACAGTAGAAGATGATTTTGTATCAACAGCAAGCGCTAAAGGAATAAGACCTTGTGAACTTACTGTATTGAAATCAAAACCATGTTCAGAAAGCATCGTAATCATTTTTGGATCATCTGTCAGCATACCAGCATTACGACCACGAATAACAACTCCTTCAGATATAGAACTTTGATTTTCAATGTATAAGTCAGGATTTAAAGATAAAACATATTCTAAGTAATCATAATCGATATTATTCGATTGTGCAATTGCAAGTAATAATGTATTTCCAGATGAATTTAAAGAGTTAATATCAGCTCCTTCTAGAATAGATTTTTTTAGAGCGTTAATATCATAATTTTTTAATGATTTAAATAAATCTTGGTTAGCTTTTTTATTTTCTACAACTACTTTTGTTGCTTCAATTT
>JAAYPW010000108.1 GCA_012519615.1 Fusobacteriota bacterium | reverse complement strand
GATTTTTTTCCCTTTTATATAATGAAATAAAGCTTCATTACACATATATTTAGTGATATCCTTAGGTGTATAGTAAATACCACAATTTTTTTTGAAATCATTATCCAATAAATCTTCATATAATTTCTCTAGAATACTTGGGTTTATTTGCAACTTTTCTACTATATTTAAATTTTCTCTATTTATATAACTATAACTATCTAGTAATTTTTTTAGTAAATTTAGACTTCTATCGTCTATGTTATATTTACTACCTAGTGACTTTAATAAATTCAATATCTCTTCATCTCTATTATCTATTTTTAGAAAATATAACGCTATTATCATAATAATTTCTTGTTTAAACTGATTTATATCTATATTATCATAAATAATATTGAAATTTTTAATATTTTTTTTTAAATTATTAATATAGTTTTGCTCAAATTTATTTATAGAAAAAATATTTTTTATGTAATTATAATTAATTTTTCTTATATTTATAAATTCATTATACAAATATATATTATTTTCATCTTTTCCCATTTCAAAATAATATAATCTATTACATCTATTTTTCCAACTATTTCTTTCATAAAATCCAAGTTTCCAAGTAGCATTTACACTATTTTCGATAATTATTACTGCATCTATATTATTTGTAATCATATAATTATTTAATAATAATATACTATTATTTAAATCATACTTCCTAAAAATTAATATTTCTATTTTTTTATCTTTATTATCATAATATTTTGAAACTCTGTGAAAATTAAAATTGTGAATTCTTTTTTCTTCAATAAAATATTCATATTTAAAAAATTTCTTTATAAAGATTTCGAATTGATCATAAGAAAATTCATTATATAATAAGTTTTGAAGAAACTCTCTTTTATTATATTTAGTTTTATCGTTTACACCATTTTTTATCTTTTTCACCACTTTCATATATTAAAATACTACAAATTTGTAAAAAAATTAACTTTTTCTTTCATAATTTTTCTTAGAAAAAATATAAAATATACAAATAAAAATGCAATTAATTTTAAAATAATGATTTTTATTTTATAAGTAAAAAACAACGCTATAAATGAAACTATAGATGTTTTTAATATAAATTTAGATATTTTTTTTGTATCTAATTTTATATAACGCTTATTAAATGATACGTATAATAAAATAAAATTAAACATTGATGCAATAGACGTTGAAAGAGCTAATCCTCTATGTTGCATTATGCCAACCAATAAATAATTTAACGTGATATTTATAGAAATTGATATAATTGAATATGCTACAGGTCTTTTTGTATTTTTTTTAGAATAAAATCCTCTGGAAATTATATGTATCCAAGAATAAAAAAGTAGTCCAATCGAGTAATAAAAAAGTGATTCTGATGTTAGATTGATTATCTCATTTTTTGAAAATTCACCATATCCTAAAAGCAATTTTACTACATCCCTAGAATAAAACGTCAATATAAAAATTGATGGGATAATAAGAAAAGATACAAAGTTAAGACTTTTTTCCATCTCAAACTTAGCTCCTTTATAATCATTTTTTTCCATATTTTTAGACAATACAGGAAATAAAACATTTGTAATTGATATTGCAAAAATACCTAAGGGTAAACCATATATTCTTGTTGCATTTTCAAGTGCGGTAACACTACCTTTTACAAGATATGATGCAAAAAATTGGTCAATAATAGTATTTATCTGTCTTGCAAAAATTCCCAATAACATTGGAGCCATTAATTTAAAAATTTTTTTAAAATATGGGTCCTTAAACTCTATTTTAATCTTATAATTTTTTATTTTACTACAAAAAATAGGTAATACTACCATTAATTCTAGTATTCCACCTATTAAAACTCCGTATGCTAATGCAATAATTCCATATTTTTTATGAAAAAATAATATTGAAGATATAATGCTGATATTAAACATAATCGGCATAAATGCAGGTGTTTTAAACGAATTAAAATTGTTTAACAATACAGAAATTGTCCCTGATATCCCAATAAATAAAATATAAAATGACATTATACGTAGTAATTTTATTGCAAGAAGTTTTGTTTCAATACTATAACCTTTCACTGTATATTCAATAATTTCAGTAGAAAAAAAGATTGTTACAAGTGATAAAATAACTAAAAATATAAATAAAAAATTTAAAACAGAAAAGATAAGGACCTTTGCCTCATCTTTTCCCATTGCGTTCTCTTTTTCATTATAAGTCGGTATTAATGCAGCTCCTAAGGCACCTTCACCAAAAAGTTGTCTGAAAAAATTAGCAATTTTATACGATGAAAAATATGCATCTGTTTTCATACCCGCACCAAAATAATATGCTATAAGAACTGTTCTTATTAGACCTAAAACTCTACTTATAGATGTAAATACCATTACAGAAAAACTATTTTTCAGCATTTATATCACGTATATTTTTGCTATCTAAATTTGTTTTATCGTCTAACTTTTTTAATTTTTTTTCTTTTATATATTTTAGCCAGTCACCATTTTCTACAAGTATCCCCTTTTTTTCAATATTATATCGTCTAGATGATGGAATAATATAACACCATACATTAATCTCTTCTCCTAATGTTTCTACAGTTACTTTTTTTACTACTCTAACATATCTACTATTTTCTGTATCGTTTTCATTATAACCCATATAGGCATCAGTATGGCGAAGTAGTGTTTTTAAATTGGTAGAACTTAATAAATTTCCGTATACAGTTGAACTTTCGTCTTCAAATAATATTGCCTCATCATCTAAGTCGTATAATTTCCCAGTTGTTGATACAGGTATCGTTATTAAGCTAAGAACATCAAATGTATCTTCAAATGTATAGTGTTCTCTTAATTTACCATAAACAAATAAAAAATCTAATTTCATTGTATTCACCCCACTAATTCTATAATGATTTCATTTTCTTGAAATATATTAATAGTATTTATTTTATATAATTCAAGAATTGCTAAAAATATTGTTACAATTTTTAATTTGCTACAGTTTTCGCCTAGTAATTTACTAAATTCAATTTTAGAGTTGATTTTTAAAATTTTTTCTATCTCCTCTAATGACTCCTCAATTGTATATTTTGTATCATAATTTATTACATATTTTTTTTCCGATTCTTTAAAAAATATCTCTTTTGCTGTCTGAAATAATTTTTCTAGTGTAATATTACTTAAATCGATCTCATTTGTTTCTGGTCTTTCTATTGCTTTACCATTTTTCATAAAAGATATACAATATTCATTTTCCATATCTTTTATAATTTCAGATATATTTTTATACATTTTATATTCATAGATTCTTTGCTCTAAATTTTCCTCTTTTATTTTTTTCTCTTTTTTATTTAAAATTGTTGCAGCTTTAATTTCAAGTAGTTCAGATGCCATTAATAAAAATTCAACTTTTATTTCTAATCTTGCTTCTTTTATCTCTTTTAAGTACTCTAAATAATCATCTATTAATTTAGAAATGTTTATTTTATATATTTCCATCTCCTGTTTTTCTAATAAATGTAATAAGAGATCCATTGGTCCTTCGAAGTTGTTTAGCTTTATATTAATAATCATTTTTTTAAACCTTCAATTATCTCTTTCGCAACCTCTTTAGCCTCTTCTAATGAATGGTCTTCGAAGTTTCCACACTCCTCCTCATTTGATCCAGGTATTTTTTCTGCTTCCAAAATTTTATTAAGAGAATATATTAAGTATTCCTCAATCTCGCGTTCGTCATAGCTTCCAAATAGTGTCATATAAAATCCAGTTCTACATCCCATTGGTGATACATCTATAATATCTGGCAGTTTTTCACGTAAAAATGTAGCTAAAAAATGCTCTAAAGTATGTACTGCCTTTGTATTCATATAAGTTGTATTTGGCTTTTTAAATCTTAAATCATATACTTCTACAATTTCTCCACTTTCTCTTTTTATAACTTTTGCTTTTCTCACTTGTGGTGCTCTCATTGTTTTATGATCCACAGTAAAACTATCTACTAATGGCATTTATATCCCCTCCAAATTATTTAATTTTCTCCATAAATTTACATCTTCTGTCATCTGTCTTATTAATTCCTCTTTACTATTAAATTTTTTCTCATTTCTAATAAATTTTATTATACTTACATAGATTTTTATACCGTATATCTCCTTATTAAAATCAAAAATATGTACCTCTATAGAGTGCTCTCCAAACTTAAGTGTTGGATTAATCCCCATATTCAATATACCTACATATTCTTTATTTTCATCGCCAATTATTACTTTCACACCATATACTCCATGTGGAGGGTATGATTTCTGTTCGATATTAATATTTGCAGTTGGAAATCCTAGTAATCGACCTAGTTTTTTTCCATGTATTACTTTTCCAGATAGGATATAATCGTACCCTAAATATTTTTTTAGATTCTCTATTTTACCCATTTTTATTTTTCCGCGTATTAATGTACTACTTACAACTACGTCATCTATTAACTTTGGATTAATTATTGTAACATTAAAATTATATTTTTTAGACTGACTTTCTAAATATTTTGCAGTACCTTTTCCATTTTTCCCGAAAGTATAGTTAAATCCAATAAAAATCTCTTTAACATTTAGTTTTTCAACTAATATATTTTTTATAAACTCGTCTGGTGTTAAATTCTTAAATTCTTCAGTAAATTTCTCAAATATAATCATATCTAGACCAGATTTTTTTAGTAAATATATTTTTTCATCATTAGTTGTAATTAAATTTATTGTTTTATTAGATAATATAAAATCAATAGGATGAGTTTCAAAAGTAAATACCACAGAGGTGCCTTTTTTTTCAATTGCCTTTTTTATAGCGCTTTCTATTACAATCTGATGTCCTTTGTGTACTCCATCAAAGGTACCCAGCGCAACACAGGGATAGCTATATTTTTTTTCAATATTAACTAACTCTCTTATTATCTCCATCCATTATTGCTAACATATATACTGATTTTGTTAGCCAATTTCACCTCTTTTATTCAATAATTTTATTATACAACTCTTCCAATCGACGGAATCTATTTCTTATACCTGATTTAGTTATACCAAGCATGTCCGCTAATTCAACTAATGAGCTTTCAGGATTTTCCATTCTAATATTTATCACTTCTTTTAAAGCATCTGTTAAATCATCATAATATCTATTTTCTATTAGATAAGTTATCATTGTTATCTGCTTATTTGCTGTATTTAAAAGTTTTGTTTCATTTGCCACTTCCCAGTTCATTGCTCTTATTGTTTGATTTTTTAGATCTTTTATCACAGTGACATCTTCATAATGAAAAAATGCTTGTTTTGCACCAACCATTATTAAAATATCTAAAATATCTTCTGCATTTCTAAGATATACTAGATATTTATTTCTTTTTTTTGTACAAAATACTTTTTTGCCTATCCCATCTATATAATTACATAATCTTTCTGCATCTTCACTATTTTCTATAAAAAAATCTAGTGCATAACCTTTTTCAGGTTTTTTTATATACCCACATACTAAAAACATCCCGCGTATATAAGACTCTAAATATTTTTTATGTTTTAACATATCAATTTTATCTAATAAATTTATTAGTTTTAACATATTTTTTAATTCATATTGATTAGGTATTGTAATAATATATATACGATTTTTTCCAAAATATTTGCTTATAGAATACTTAATTGTATATTTTAATTTTGTATGCTCTTTTAAATACAAATATATTCTCTTTGCAATTAATATATTTTCAACTTTAACCTCTATCCTATCATGGTATACTTTCTGTTTTATTTTCAACATTGCATAAATTTCAATCTCTTTTTCACGACGTTTCATGAATTTTTGCTGTAAAATTTCCTCTTTAACTCTTTGTGTAAATGACATTTATTCATTCTCCTATTACTATAATTCACTCCATTTTTTTCCAGATGCTACATTTACTTTTAATTTAACATTATTAAATACAACTGTATTTTCCATAACATTTTTTATAAAATCTTTATAATATTCTAGTTTATCATCTCTTACTTCAAATATAAGTTCATCATGAATTTGTAGCAACATTTTAATATCATCTCTATTTTTTAGAGATTCATATAATTTTATCATGGTTATTTTCAATATATCAGCTGCTGTTCCTTGTACAACAGTATTTACTGCCATTCTATCAGCTTGTGCTTTTATATTTTTATTTTTACTATTAATATTATTAATTTCCCTTTTTCTTTTAAAATAAGTATATACTGCGCCGTTTTCTTCAGCTGATTTAATAACTTCTTGTATAAATTTATCTACAGACTTATATTCTCTAAAATATTTATCTATATATTCTTTAGCAGCCCCCACTGTTATGTCTAGCTCTTTAGATAAACCAAATGGAGTTTTCCCATAAATAATACTAAAATTTACAATTTTTGCAATAGTTCTCTGTAATTTTGTAATATCTTTCTCATTTTTAATATCCATTATTTTCATAGCAGTAATATTATGTAAATCACAATCATTATTATAAGCATCTATTAAAGCAGCATCTTTTGATAATTCAGATAAAACTCTTAATTCTATCTGTGAATAGTCAAATCCTAATAAACTATAGCCCTCTTCACATACAAATGCTTCTCTTATTTTAATACCTTCATCTGTTTTTACAGGGATATTTTGTAAATTTGGTTCTGATGAAGATAATCTCCCTGTGGCTGTACCTGTTTGGTGAAATGTTGTATGCAGTCTACTTTTACTATCTACCATCTCTTTAAGTGTATCTACATAAGTATTTTTTAATTTACTGTATGTTCTATGCTTTAAAATATAATTAGCTATTTTTTCACCACGTTTATCTAGTACGTTTAATACTTCCTCATCGGTAGAATAACCTGTTTTTGTTTTTTTTATAGGTACAATCCCCATTTTTTCAAATAAAATTTCTGACAATTGTTTTGGTGAATTGATATTAAATTCGTTCCCAGTAATATTATAAATCTCTTTCTCTGTATTATTTAATTCATTTTCAAGATAGATGCTATATTTTTTTAAGTAAGGAACATCTATTTTTATCCCTTCACTCTCCATATCATTTAAAACTTCTATTAATTTCATCTCAATATCATTATAAATTTCATATAAATTATCTTTAATTAGTTTTTCTTTTAAAATATCTTTTAATTTATGAATTAAATATGCTCTTGTAGAGAAAAAAACGCTGGAATCTTTTATACTTAGATTTTCAGGTATCTCTTTTTTAAATAAATCCTTATATTCTGCAATTACAATATTAAATTGGTCAAATACTACTTTTTCAAGATCATATTTTTTTTCGCTATCTAAAATATGTGCTGCAATCATTGTGTCAAATGAAAATATATTAAAATTAAATCCACTTTTCATAATTTCTTTAATATCGAACCCAATTAAACTTTTTGAAATATTATTATTTAAATAATTTATTATATTTTTTCTATTTAAATTTAATGCACCTAGACAAGAATGATTTGTACTAATATACATACTATTTTTCCCATTTGATAGACTAATTCCGCTACTGGAAACGTATATTGATATCTCACCGGTTCTAATATAATTATATACATCATTTTCATTATTTGCAACAATTATCTCTAAATTATCTAAATCAATAATATTTTCTTCTAATTGCTCATTTTCATTTACAATTGATGGTGCATTATAGTATTCTTCTAAATCATATTTTTTTATAAATCCTTTAAATTCAAACTTAAATAGTAATTGAAAAAGTCTCTCTTTGTTAATATTTTCAAATAAATAATCTTTTTCCAAAAAATCTAATTCTATGTCTCCACAAATAGTTGCAAGTTCTCTACTTAAAAAAGCAAGGTGCTTATTTAATATTAGATTTTCTTTGTTTTTTCCTTTTATTTTTTCAATATTTTCATAAATGTTCTCTAAAGTTTTATATTCCTCTATTAATTTAATAGCTGTTTTAGGTCCTATCCCTTTCACACCAGGTATATTATCAGAAGTATCCCCTTGTAAACCGAATAAGTCTGGTATCTGATGAGAATATACACCTAATTGATCTATAATATCATCCTCTGTTTCTAATACTTTAAATTTTTCATTACCTTTTGATAATAATGCAATTTTTATATTTTCTGTATATACTTGCGATAAATCTTTATCTTTTGTTATAATATATACATTTTTTCCTTGATTTTCTAATTTTTTTGCAAGTGTTCCAATAATATCATCAGCTTCATATCCATTTTTTTTATAAATATCTATATTAAAAACACCCAATAAATCCTCAATATACTTTATCTGTGAAAGAAGATCTTCTGGCATCGGTTTTCTAGTTGCTTTATATTCATCATATATTTTTTTTCTTTTTAGAGTATCTTTTTTTACATCAAAACATGCATAAATCTCATTAGGTTTAAAATACGTGAGAATATCATCTAATGTATTTAGAAAACCGTACACTGCCCCTGTTGGAATCCCTTTAGAGGTTCTCATGTTTATAAGTGAAAAATAAGCACGATACATTACAGCACTTACATCAATTAATACTGCTTTTTTTTTCATAAAAATCTCCTTAATTTAAAATTTTTCCTTTTTCAATTTATATAACGTCATATTATAAATCTCAATTTTTAAACTATACATATTTATTAATACTATTCCTATTAACAATATTATTTCAAAAATTAAAACAAATGATAGTTTATCAACAATAGTTACATAATTATCAATATAACAACTTTCTCTATTATAAATATCTATTAATTTTTTAACAATTATAATGCTATTTAAAAATAATATTACAAATAAAAATTCTTTTATAAACAATGTAAAAAAACTATTTTTTTTATAATTATATATTTTTCTATCAATAAATACTTTATTGTCAATTTTTTCATAATCGTAAAGTGATGTATTCTCATAAATAGGGATCCCTCTTTTAAATATCTCTTTCTCCAATAATTTTACAATCTTTTCAGAATATTCATTTTTTTGCTGCCATCTCTCTATCAACATATTATCATCAAGTTTTTCAACTATCTCTTCAAACTCTTTCTCATACTCTTTTTTACTACTTTTGAAAAGCACATAATTCACCTACCTATCTAAATTAATATTACTATAAATTATACATTATTTTTACTGTTTTATCAACTTTTTTTATATATTATTACATTTTATAAATTTTGACACTAAATATACACAAAAATATATAAACTTAGTATTATTTTATGAATTTCTACTTTGAATAGATAAATTATTTTAAAACTATAATTTATACTTAAAATATATTATCATAATTAAGAAATAAAAACTATATTACTTTTTCTATAGAACAGATTTATTTATATAGTAATAATCTAAACAACTAATTTTTACAGTAATACTTCAATTTTGAAGAAAAATAATTAAGAACATTGATTATTATATGAGCTGTTTTATAGAAAATTTAGTTTTAATATTAAATTGTCAGTTTTTATTTTAATACAATAGTTTTTCCATAAATTATTTTAATTCATATCTTAAAATAGTATTTTTATTAATGATATTATACATATTCTATTATATGAAGTATAGATAAAAGTTAGATTTCTTTATATATTAAAAAATAAAAAAACTCTAACCATATTTAATTAGAGTTTTATTTATTTATTTATTTATTTATTTATTTATTTATTTATTTATTTATTTATTTATAACAATTTTTTTTATAATGTCTTTCATTTCTGATATTTTTATAGTTTCTTTATGTAAAATTTCTTTTTCTTTTAAATTTTTTACTGCTCTATGAATATCACAATTACCGATTTTTGCTATTTCATCAATTGCTGCAAATTCGTCTTCTATTTTTTTATCTAGAATTGATTCAATTACACTTTCACTAAATTTATATGGACTAGCTGTTGATGCTACAACTGTTACACCGTATAATTTATTATTTAAATCATCTACAGCTTTAATTGCAACTGCTGTATGTGTATCTGATATATAATTATAGCTGTTTTTTACTTTTTTTATCTCTTTTTTAGTATCATCTTCTGTGGCATATGATACATATATTATATCATTCATTTTATTTAATGTATCTTCATCTACTTTAAATGAACCATTTTTTTGTAATTCTACATACCATTTGTCAACTGTTTCCCCATTATTTCCTGTAATATCAAATAAAAATCTTTCTAAATTTGATGATATTAATATATCCATAGATGGTGATATTGTTTTATAAAAATCTCTATTTTTATTATATTCTCCTGTTAAGAAAAAATCTGTTAGTACATTATTGTCATTTGATGCACAAATAAGTTTATTAATAGGTAGTCCCATTTTTTTAGCATAATAACCAGCTAGAATATTTCCAAAATTTCCTGTTGGAACACTAAAATTTATTTTATCTCCATATTTAATTACATTATCTCTAACTAGATTTGTGTATGATTTAAAATAATAAACAATTTGAGGTAATAATCTTCCCCAATTTATTGAATTCGCAGAGGAAAATTCTTTACTATCTTTCTCAATAGATTTTCTATATTCTATATCAGCAAAAATCTCTTTTACCCCTGTTTGACAATCATCGAAATTACCCTCTACAGATACAACATAAGTATTATTACCATCTGTTGTATTCATCTGTAATTTTTGTATCTCGCTTACACCCTCTTTTGGATAAAATACAATTATTTTTATACCATCTACGTTTTTAAATCCTTCAAGAGCTGCTTTTCCAGTATCACCAGATGTTGCTACTAATATTACTGTTTCTTTAGAAACTTTCGTAATCTCTTTAGATTTCACAAGAAGATGAGGCATAATTTGTAATGCCATATCTTTAAATGCAGCTGTTGGACCATGCCATAATTCCATTATATATACGTTATCTGTAAGTTTTACTAAAGGTGATATCTCTTTACTTGAAAAGTTGAAACTATTATAAGCTAGAGATATACAGTTTTCTATATCTTTCTCACTAAAATCTGTTAAATATAGCGATAAAATCTCTTTTGCTAACTCTTGATAATTCATATTAATTAATTTTTTCAATTTTTCATCATTTATAATTGGGAAATTTTCTGGTACAAATAATCCACCATTTGGAACCATCCCAAGTCTTATTGCTTCAGCAGAATTTACTTTATGAATATTACCTCTTGTACTTATATATTTCATTTAGTCAACCATCCTTTATAATAAAAATTTTTTTATCTCTAATTTCAATTTATCTAATGCCATTGCACGATGACTTATTTTATTTTTTATATTCTCATCTAATTCACCAAAAGTCATATTATATTCATCTTTATAAAAATACGGATCATATCCAAAACCATTTTTTCCCTGTGGCTTATCTACTATTTTACCATCTACAAAACCATAAAATGATTTATAATTTAGATTAGGTGATGCAATCGTTATTACTGCTTCGTATTTAGCTTTTCTATTATCAATATTTTTCAATTCTTCGATTAGTTTATTATTATTATCTTCGTCTGTTGCATTAACCCCAGCATATCTTGCAGAATATACCCCTGGACGTCCATTAAGAGCCTCCACTGATATTCCAGAATCATCAGCTATAACAAACATCCCTGTATATTTAGCAATCTCTATTGCCTTAATTACACTATTTTCTTCAAAAGTTAATCCTGTTTCTTCTACTTCAGGAATTTCAATACCATCTAAAATAGATAATACTTCTAAATCGTCAATTTCATCTAAGATTTTTTTTATCTCTTTAATTTTACCTTTATTTTTAGTTGCTAAAAATATTTTTTTCATTATATTCACCTTTATTTACTATAAACTGTATAATTTTTCAATATTATGAAGTTCAGTAGTTTCAATAGCTTTATCCTGTAACTCAAATAGTTTTCTAATCCCTTTTTCACCAATTTCAAGCATTTTATTTAATTCGTTTCTTGAAAAAGTATCATTTTCACCAGTACCTTGTATCTCAACAAATTCACCATTTTTATGCATAACTAAATTCATATCTACATCTGCAATAGAGTCCTCCTCATATTCTAAATCAAGAACAGTTGCTGCTTTTACTACTCCTACGCTTATAGCAGCTACATTCCCAATTAATGGATTTTCAGATATAAATTTTGATTTTAATAGTCTATTTATTGCTATTGCCAGTGCCACATATCCTCCTGTAATAGAAGCTGTCCTTGTTCCACCATCTGCTTGTATTACATCGCAGTCTATTGTTATACTTTTTTCACCTAAAACTTTTAAATCTACTGCTGTTCTAAGTGCACGTCCAATTAATCTTTGTATCTCCATAGTTCTACCTGATTGTTTCCCTTTTGAAACTTCTCTTTGATTTCTTGATCCTGTAGCTCTTGGTAACATTGAGTATTCAGCAGTTATCCAACCACTATTTTGCCCTTTTAAAAAATGAGGTACTTTATCAGAAACAGTTGCAGTACAAATAACTTTCGTATTTCCGCACTCAATTAAAACAGAACCTTCTGCATGCATTGTATAGTTTGTAGTTATTTTAATATCTCTAATTTCATCACTTGCTCTATTATTATTTCGCTCCCATATCATACCTGCCAATTTTTTTTACCCTCCTCATATAAATCTCCACCATTTGTGTCATTTAAAACAATAACTGGAAAATTTTCAACATAAATTTTTCTTACTGCTTCTGGTCCTAGATCGCTATATGCAATTATCTCACAACTTTTTATTTTTTTCGAAATAAGAGCAGCTGCACCACCAGTTGCACCAAAATAAACTGCACTATTTTTTACACAGCTATCTATTACACTTTTATCACGTTTACCTTTACCGATCATCCCAATTAACCCATTATCAAGTAATTTTGGAGCATATTTATCCATTCTATAACTTGTTGTAGGACCAGCAGAACCAATAACCTCACCCTCTTTTTCAGGTGTTGGACCAACATAATATATAATATTTCCCTCTAAATTAAATGGTAAATCTATATTATTTTCCATATCCTCAATAAATCTTTTATGTGCTAAATCTCTACCTGTATAAATATATCCTGTAATAAGAACTTTATCTCCAATTTTTAGTTTTTTAGTCATCTCTTTAGTTAATGGTGTCGTCAAACTCATATATTCCATAAATATCAACTCCGTTTATATTATAATTTCTTTATGCCTATTTACATGACAAACGATATTTACAGCAACAGGCATACCAGCTATATGAGTGGGATGTGTCTCTATAAAGACCTCCATTGCTGTTGTTCTACCACCATAACCTTGTGGTCCGATACCTAAATTATTTATACTATTAAGAAGTTCTATCTCTAAATCACTATAAAAAGAGTTTTCGTTTCTCTCACCTATTTTTCTTAATAGAGCTTTTTTTGATAAATATGCAGAATATTCAAAATTGCCACCTATTCCTACACCTACAATTATTGGTGGACAAGGATTAGGACCTGCTTGCTCTACAGTTTTAACTACAAAATTTTTAATTCCCTGAATTCCATCAGAAGGTGCCATCATTTTAATTTGGCTCATATTTTCACTACCAAAACCTTTTGGAACTACAGTGATTTTTAGTTTATCCCCTTTTACAAATTTTATATGTATTATACCTGGAGTATTATCATTTGTATTTTTTCTAAATATCGGATCTTCTACAATTGATTTTCGAAGGTAATATTTTTTATAACCACGCCTGATCCCTTCATTTATTAAAGATTCAATATTTCCTTCGATAAATATATCTTCCCCAATCTCTACAAATACAATTGCCATACCTGTATCTTGGCAAATTGGTTTGTTCTCGTTCTTAGATATTAATGCATTTTCTTTTAATTGATTAAGAACCTCAATCCCGTTTGAAGACTCCTCTTTTTTCAATAGAGTATCAAAATGGTTAATAATATCTTCTCCAAGATAATAGTTTGCATCACCACATAATTTTTCTACTGAATCAACTATAATCTCTCCATTTATTATACGCATAATTAACTTTGCTTATTATTTAAGCAAAATTCACCTCCAAAATATTTGTTTTAATTCTATAAATCCAATTATACAATATTTATCTGAATTTTACAAGATAATGAACTATATTTTTCAATTATTTATTTTCATTTTTAATAATTTTTTCTGCCATCTTAATTGCCTCTTTTAAACTTCTACAATTTGCTATACCCTGTCCGGCAATATCAAATGCTGTTCCGTGGTCAACTGATGTTCTTATTATTGGTAATCCTATAGTTATATTTACCCCTTGACCAAAAGACTCCATTTTCATCGGGATAAGCCCCTGATCATGATACATTACCACTGCAATCTCATATTTTCCTTGCAACATTTTTACAAAAAGAGTGTCTGGCACAATAGGTCCCTCAACAACTACCCCTTGTTTAATTGCTCTTTCTACTGCAGGCGTAATTATAGTAGATTCTTCCGTACCAAAAAGTCCATTTTCACCATTATGTGGATTTAATCCTGCAACAGCAATTTTACCATTTAAACCGATAATCTCTTTTGCCTTATTAGCTAAAATTATTTTATTATATACATTATCAATTGTTACTTTTTCAATAGCATCTTTTAAAGATAGATGAGTACTATTTAAAAGAACTGTAATTTTATCCCCCTTAAGTATCATTGCAAAATCTTTTGTATTAAATCTATCTGCTAAAAAGCTTGTATGTCCACTATATTTATATCCTGCTTTATTAATAGAATCTTTACTTATTGGTGCTGTGACCAATGCGTTAAATACACCTTCCTCTACAAGATCCACAGCGTGATTTAGATATCTCATTGTAAGCTCCCCTGCATCTTTAGAGATTTTTCCAATATTAATATCCATACCCTTAGTGTCTACATCAAATAGGGCAATACTATTTTTTTCAAAATAACTATTATTAAATAAATTTTCCTTTGTTATAATATTTAACTTTAAATCTAAGTTTAATAAATTAATATAGTGCTTTAAAATATTTTGGGAACCTGATACTGCATAAAATACATTGCTATTTTCATTTTTTTTATATAATTCATCAAAAAATTTCACAATAATCTCTGGACCAATTCCAGCAGGATCTCCCATTGATATAATAATTTTTTTCATTATTTTACTCCTTTTTTATTAACAGATTTTCTGCTTCTTCATTCAACTCAATTAATTTTTGTTCTATCAACTCTTTATACTTAACTACATCGCCATCACGAGGTATTTTAATTGGTTCACCTAATATATATACTGCTTTTGAGAAAAATTTAGGGAATTGAAATTTATCCCAGGAATTTTTAAATATCCATTTTCTTGAATAAGCTCCCCCCAAAGGAACTATCTCAACATCAGTTTTTTTTGCCAAAAATATTGCCCCTTCCTTTAATTTATGTATTGGGCCTTTTGGTCCATCTGCTGCAAAACCAGCACTATATCCATCTTTTACATATCTAATTAATTCAACAAGACTTCTTACACTATCTTTATTTGATGAACCTCTTACGGTTTTATAATTATACATATGAAGAGCAGTTGCTATTATTTGACCGTCTTTTGATGGACTCACCATATTTACAATTTTATCTGAATCTTTCGACATATTTACCATTGGTAGAAATATTTTATCATGCCAAAAAACATAAACGTAATTTTTATCCTTTATAATTTTATTATGTTTAATTATATCCATTCTCATTGTTAATCTTATAATTTTACTTAAATAGTAAATAGTTTTTCCAAAATTTACATATTTTTTATATGATTTATCCTTTTTTATATCATTTTCTATATTTTCTTTACTATTTTTTTCCATAATATCCCCCTTTTTTTATAGTTAATATTTTTAATTGTTTTTTTATTAATTTAATTTTTTTAATATTTCTTTACTGTATATAATTTTTTAAAAATTTAAATTATTATTCTAATATATTACTACTTATATAATATCATATTCTAGAAAAAAAACAATTATAATTTACATATTTTACCATTTTTTATTTTTCTATAGATATCAATTATTAATTATCTTAAATTATTTTTATTATTTCAACCGATTTTTTTTAATAATATTAAAAAAATCACACCTCATCCAAACACCTCTCTATATTTTAACTAAAACTCACATTCCTAAATAAAAATTATAAAAAATATGACATGATAATAATTATAATGAAGTTAACGTATATATCAGAATATATTTACATTTTTTATTTGATACTCCAAGGAAAATTATATATTTTAAATTAACAGTTTTATATACACCTATATTAGTATTTATAATCTTTCCTTATCTATATTTAATAATTTTTTATTAAATATAATATTATATCATATTCTCATTAATTTTCTAATGTACTATATTATTATTTATATATAATATTATAAAAAAATATAATTAAGAATTATAATATAAAAGAAAATACTTGATTTTTATTAAAAAAAATGTTATTATATGTAGGTTAATTAATTATGAGGAGGTGCACAAGTTGGCAAATTCAAAAACAGCAATAAAAAGAGTAAGAGTACACGAAAGAAACCGTATTAGAACTCAAGCATTAAAAAGCAGATTAAAAACTATGGTTAAAAAATTTGATATAGCTCTTGAATCTAGCGATGTTGAAGCTACAAAAGCTTCTCTAAGTATTGCTTATAAAGAACTTGACAAAGCAGTTACTAAAGGTATCATTAAGAAAAATACTGCGTCAAGAAAAAAATCAAGACTAGCTACTAAATTTAATAATATGCAAAATGCATAGTTCTCTATAAAATAAAGATGGCGATTACATTTCCTGTATTCACCATCTTTATTTTTTTAAGCTTCCCATTTATTTATTAGTATTTCTATTGATTCTCTATCACTTGTTATCCCACTTTTTAGATTAGCTTCTGCAACTAAAGTGTAATTTAAATTGTTTATTAAGTTTTCTATTTTTAGAAAATTTACATTTTCTTGTTTTTTAAATAATGCATATGGATGATATATCTCTTTAAAGTAATCTTTTATTTTAGGATGAATATTTCTCTGAAAATCATTATAATTCATTGTGTATCTTATACCGTAGTTTTTTTCATACAATTTCAGTTTAATATAAACTCTTAATGCATTTGCAACAGAATATATAAAAAGCATCCATGTTTTCTTCTCTTTTAAATACTCAATAATCTCAATTTTAGAGTTCTTTTTTCCAAAGATTAAATTTTCTACATAATCATAAACTTGATATTCAAAAGAAATAGAGATTATTTTCATTGCTTCTTCCATATTAAATTCAATGTCATAAAAATATAAACTTAACTTTTCCATTTCTGAAATTAAAGAATATATATCATAATTTTTCATCTCATATATTTTCTCAGCTTCTTTTTCTGTACAATTAATATTCTCCATAATATATTTTTTTACTCTTGTATTTTTTTTATCATTTTCTATCTCAATTACTTTATCATTATCAAATAATTTTACAATTTTATTATCAATAGCTTTTTTATCATTTACAAGATAATCAATTATAATCTCTTTATTAGATAGATTAAATTTTTTCAATTCAGTAAAAAATTTAAGACCCTGTTTTATAGTTTCAGCACGTTTTAAAATTAGTAACTGTTTTCCTCCAAATATTGAATTAAAAGAAACAGAATTCATAAAATCCTGTTCCTCACCATTATTTGCATCAAAATATTGTACTTTAATATTTGGATTTTTCTTTATAATCGAATTAATATTTTTCTGTAAATCAATCTCTTTTTCTATACTTCCATAGATAAAATAAATCAACCTAATACCTCTTTCCATACATATTCTGGTTCCATCCCTAAATATATATTAAAATCACCATATTTTTTTATCTCATTTACAATTGATTTGTATAAACTTATTCGAATCGGTTTAAAATATCTCTCTTTCCCATCAATTCCTATTACCATTTCACTATAAAATAGATCTGTTTTAATATCATTTAACACTTTTTCTTTTAAACTTTTTTTATAACGTAAACTTCCTATACCAATATCTTTAATTTTATTTAAATTGATATTTTTAAAAATATAATTTATCATCTCTTTATAATTATTATGTTCTACATCATTTGGATCATATATCATTGGGTCAAATCGTAATCCAATATAATAACCTTTCTCTTGTAATTCTTTCACTGCTTCTACACGTTTTTTAAATATTGCAGTATTATTTTCATATTTATTTATTATAGATTCAGGATTAAAACTAAAAGCAATTACAACATTTTTTGAAGGTTCCTCCCTTAGAAGATTATTAATATTTGTACTTTTTGTCCTAATCTCCAATATTAGATCTTCTCTATTTTTAAAGTAATGAATTAAATCTTTCGTAGTATAAGTTATATAATCATATGCAAGTGTATCATTTACAATCCCTGCACTAATCATTGTACCAGACTTTTTAAAAGCATCTAATTCCCTATACATATCCTCTGTATTTACATAATAATGGTATGCTCCATTATCATAATAATCACGCAAATAGCAATATGTACAATTATACGGACAATTCTTTTCATAACTAAGATAATATTCCTCTTTAATCCCTAAAAAATTTTTATCTAAATAATATTTTTTTAAAAAATTGCCTTTTTTTAAACCAAAAAATAGATTTCTTTTTTGTTCCTTATACCCTATTTTTTTAGAACAAATGATATCTCTATATTCTTCTTCATTTTCAACAATTTTATAATTGGTGCATCCATGGCTATTTATCCTATTTAGTATAAATTGCATTTTTGGATAAGAAAGAGCTTCCCTTTTAATATAAATATTTTCCAATTACAATCATCCTTTTTATTATTATTCGTCGTCCTCATCGTTGTCAACATCTATAAAGAAGTTACTATTTTCTTCCTCTTCTACAGCTTCAAATATTGGTTCTTCAGCTTGACTCCCTTTTAATAAATAGATCTCTTTTCTTTTAGGTGGTCCCTTTTTTTCCCAATTATGAGCAGCTCTTGTTGTAATTTTATATGATATCTCCTCATTTATATCTTTACCATTTTCATATCGTACACGTGGTGAAACTACTAATTCATATTCAGTCGCAGGCAATAAACTATGTGCTGGTATAAATTGTAATTGACTATCAACAGGAATATATATTACATGACCTTCCATCTTGTTTTTTCTATTATTATATAATAGTTGTACTGTTTTCTCATTTAAACTATTTTTTTCCAATTTTTTACTAAATTTAATTTTAATTGCATCATTATATTCTACATTTTCTTGATACGAAACTAAATTTGATTTTAATGATGTACAACCTATAAAACTTATTAAAACAAGTAAAAATATAATTTTTTTCATAACATATCTCTCCTTTTTTATTGTGGTTTTTTTATTGTGGTTTTTCTATTTTAAATTTTTCTTTAAATTTTTCCTTAAAAATATAAACAAAATATGTTTTTTTATTCATAATTAAAGGAAAAACATATGCTTTGTTATCTTTTGTAACAACCTGTATACCGGTAATAACTTTTTTCTTATAAAACATTATTTTTAATACAACATTATCTATATTATCTATATCGATTTCAGTTTTATTATAGATAATTTTACCGTTATCTAAATTAATTTCTATTTTATAAGTTAAAATATAATAAAACATTGCAAAAATTCCATAAATTCCTAAAATAATAAATAGTATCATAAAAATATATTTTTCATTATAAAAACTATCATATGCACCTTTTATGCCTATTGCAAATATTGATGAACCTAGAAATATCCAAAATAGTTTTTTTCTTAATGATAGACCAAATTTATTATTATTTTTTATATCTGTACTATATTCTAAAAGTCTATTTACAAAATCATCATAAAAATACATATAATCTCCCCTTACTTATTTTTATTAAGTTTAATATGAGTTTTAATTACAATTTTTTCTTTTTCCAAAAATAATTCTTTTTTTACAACATCCATAGTAATCTTCTTTAATGAGCCATTTGGCGTTTTAAACTCATAATTATCTACTACATAATTTGGAAGTTCGTATTCAAATTCCGGTGTATATATTGAAGTTAAATCTATGAAATTGCCAGAATTATTCTCGGGAATAAGTTTATCCACTTTGAAAATTATTACATCGCCTGTTTCATTTAATGACACGTTTACCTCCCCTGTAACTGGAGATTCTATCATCTGTCCAAATATACTAACATTTATATTTCCTTTGAACAGGACATTTTCTGGTAAAATTTTTATATTCATATTCCTTATTTTCCAGTCTAATTTTTGTTTCCCACCTAATATTTTTATGTTATTTGTCCCATCTATCTCTTCTATTACATCTAATAAATTATTTATTAAATACTCATTTACCCCAATCTCTATTGATTCTGTATTTGAAAATAGATTTAACGACATTATTAAAAAAATAAAAATTATTTTTTTCATAGTTCACCTCCATAGTATAATTAAAATTTATTCATATTTCCAATAATCCCTTTTCTTTCTACAATTTTATATTGTTTTGTGCTTGATTTTTTCTCAGGTGTAAATTCCCCATTTTTTATATAATAAAGTGCTTCTTTTAACATTGGTTCTTCTTCATTTCCAAGTAAATAATTGATATTATCTGATACAGTTTTATCTGGTTCAATCCCAAAAAAATAATCTCCCTCTCTTAACCCATTTTTTACTTTAAAAGTTACAGGCCAAAATACAATACCTAGATTACTATTTTGATATCCGTTCATTCCCACAGGTTTACCATGTGTAGTTTCCCCTATCTGTATTACCTCAATAAATGGTTTTAATCCATTAATTACTGCTTCACTTGCTGATGCTGTTCCCGTTCCAGTTAAGATAAATACTCTATCTAAATTTAACGAATCCTCTTTTGTGTCAAAAATATAAACTTGATCCCCTTTTACTTTTTTAGAGTCAAACTCTAAAATCTGAAAAATCTGATTTTTAGTTTTTGATGAATTTATGTACGCTGATAACTCATTGGAAACACTTACATATCCACCACCATTATATCTTAAATCTAAGATGAAATCAGTTACTCCGCTCTCTTTAAATTTTTTAAATTCATTTTTTAATTCTGTTTTAGCTGGAGAGATAAAACTATCAAAAACAAGATAACCTATTCTTTTATCATCAATTTCAATAATTTTACTCATATATACTGAATTAAATTTCACAACTTTTTTTACTAAGTCAGCTACAATTTGAGTTTCCCCATATATTGTTCTTGAAGCCTCCACTTTTATTGTAGCACCAATTTCATCTGCACCAAATATTGTATCCCACTCTTTATTATCCTCAATTTGAGCTATTGTTTTACCGTCAATAGAATGTATCACGCTTCCACGTTTTAACCCAATATTATCTGCTGGCGATCCTGGATATACATAACTAACATAAATTACAGAGTTATTCAAATCAATTCTCATACTAAATCCATATCCAAGATATTCCCCTTCATCAAAATACATATCATTATTTGTAATTGTATCATAATAAGACCATCTATCAATTAAGACACCGTTTTCTCTATATCTTAAATCCGATAATAATTCATCTGCATTTTTATATCCGTTTAAGTTTAGCTCCCCATCAATAGTTTCATCCCAGTAATAATAGTAATACATTACACTATATATAAATTCTTTTGAATCTAAATTTGGATCATCAAACTCATTTTTATTGCTCCCACATGATATAAGTAAAATAGATATTATAAGTAACATTAAATATCGCTTCAATTTAAACTCCCCCTATGCAAATTTATATATTAAAATAAAATAAAGTAAACTTTCGTAATAATTATGTACTACGAAAGTTAACATTTAAAAATATTTATATCCTTTTAATCTATTTTTTTCTTCAGAAATTCCCAGTCCTATAAAGTTATTATTGTAATAAACTCTTAAAAGTTCACTACCTTTTAAATCCAAATTTTCTATATACTGTGAGTTTCCATTTAAAAATAGCTTATACTCTTTTTCACTATATAAATTTAGCTCTTTATATTTAAATGTCTCCTCTACAGTTTTTATATAGCTATAATCATTATTTTCTGTCATATTCTCTACATCTTCCAAACTATAGCTTGTATTGGTATTATATTCACCTACAGCTAATCTCTGTAGAGAAGTCATATGTGCATAGGTACCTAGTTTTTCTCCAATATCATTAACTAAACTACGGATATATGTCCCTTTTGATACTTTAGTTTCAAAAATAACTATATTATCTTTAATCTCAATATTATTAATATATTCTATATCTATTTTTCTGGATTTTCTCTCTACAACTATATTTTCCCTTGCAAGTTCATATAGTTTTTTCCCGTTAATTTTAATAGCAGAATACATTGGAGGTACTTGTTCACTTACACCAATAAATGTTTTAATAACATTCTCTATTTCATAATTTTCTGGTACTGGTTTATCTGATTCATTAATAATTTTACCTTCTGAATCATATGTATCTGTGGAACTTCCCAGTAACATTTCTGCTTTATATATCTTATCTTGTGCTTCAATATCAGAGACTAAACGAGTTGCACGCCCTACACATACAACCAAAATTCCTGTAGCTAATGGATCTAATGTCCCTGTATGACCAATCCTTTTTATCTTTAAAATTTTTCTAAGTTTTCTTATTACGTCAAAAGATGTAATCCCTTTTGGTTTATATATATTAATTATCCCATCCATAAGGCATCTTATTTCTGTGTATATCTATAGATAAATAATCCAGATAGTATTTTTGGTGCAAAGAACGTTGATTTTTCTGGCATAACAATATTTGAATCTTTTAAACCTGCATCTGCTACAGCCATTAATTCATCTATATATACAGGATGTAATGCAATAGCTATATCATATTTACCACTATCTACACATTCCATCATTTTATCTAGTTCATCACCTGAATAATAGTCAAAATGCTTCTCATCCATAATCATATCATGTGTTAACCCTAATACTGGATACACTTCTTTCTCTAATATAGAACAATCTAATGTTCCTACAACATCAGTTGGTACATTTTTTGCATCTAATGTATATGCCCCATCTTTTGAGTATATTGAAAATTGATGTTTTTTAGGCATCTCAAATTTGTCAACTTTTACTAGATTTAGTTCTGATTTAATTTCAGAGAATTTTTTTGTACCATTAATGACTCTATTATAAGCAAGTATTTCAGCATCTTCACAAATATATGTTAAAAAATGTGTCTGATTATTAAGTAAAGATGTATGATATCTATGGTGTCCATCTGCAATATAAAGAGGGTTTAATTCAAGAGCTTTTTTTAACTCTTGCCCACTAGGACTACTTTCTGACACTCTAAATACTCTATTATATATACCATGTAATTCAGATGTATTTTTTAAATCAGTTGTAAAATCGTATAACGGAGTCACAGTTTTTTTTATTTCGTCCATTATTTTTGATATTGGTGATTTTGTAAGTAAGAAGACTGGACCGAAAGAGTGATCTGTTTTTAAACTTAACTCTAATCTACCTTTTACTTTTTCATCGAAAACTTTCTCATGTCTAATAATTTCACCTTTTGCATATTCACTTACACTTGCAGCGACAAAAACCCCTGTTCTTTGTTTACCATTAAAATTTTGCTCGTAAACATAGAAAGCTGGTTCATTATCAAGTATTATTTTCCCATTTGCAATTAGACTATCCATAGCTTCTTTCGGTGTTGGACCTAAAGTAATATGAAATAATGAATTATCATTTGATTTTAAAACATTTTCTAAAGGTGTCCCTGGTTTAATAACATCATAAGGTGGTGCTGTAACTTCACCTACTGCTTCTACTGTTGGTCTGTAACCTACTAAACCTTTAATTTCCATAAACTAAAACCTCCATTTTATTATTATTTTGATTATTTCTATTTTTTTAATTGGATTAAATACACTAAAATACTGTTATTTTAATTTTTTTCTATTATTTTATCCTTTATTTTTAATATTTTTACATAACTAATAGTTTGATTCTCATATTTACATAATATAGGGAAAATTTTTACCCCTTTATCTAGTGCTTCATAGAATGTATTATAAAAGTTAATATCTGTCTCATAATTAGGTGAAAAATACTCTGCATTGGTAAGTACATTTATATATACCATCCCATCTTCACCTTGCTCTACAATATCTATTAATTCAAGTAGATGTCTACGCCCTCTTTCAGTCGGTGCATCTGGGAAATATGCTGTGTCACCTATACTAAGAGTACACCCCTTTGTCTCTAACCAGATCTGTTTTCCATCTTTTTGTATTAAAAAGTCTAATCTACTTTTATTATATTTTACCTCTGCTCTATACGAATCAATTTTTCCTATTGGATTAATATTTGAATTTTCCAAAATAGCTTCATTAATTTTTCTGTGAAATGCAGAATTTATAAGTACTATCTCATCTTGTTTTTTCGCTGCAATCATATCATATTTTGTCTTTCTATCAGGATTACTTGCTTTACGAATATATACAATATTCCCTTCGTATAATAACTCCTTTAGACGTCCTGGATCGTGTACATGTACAAGTTCCACTTCCCCATTAATTAATACCTCTCCAACATATCTATTTATTCTATTAATAAATTTTCCTTCATAATCGTATTTTATCTCGATTAATTTAGTCATTTTAAATACACCTTCTTATTATAATTATAAATTATATCATATCCTTTATATATTTACAAGTATTTTTAAACTAGTATTGTAGCACCTTTCACACCGGAAATTGCAGGCAAAACCTCTATTTTAGCAGGTAGTCTCATTTTTAATTCATCAACGTGACTTATTAATCCAATAATAATTTCCTCTTTAGATAGATTTTCCAAAGAAAAAATTACTTTATCTAGAAGTTCTGAATCTAAAGTACCAAACCCTTCATCTAAGAAAAAAAACTCTAATTTAACCTTTCCTCTTAGTTGCACATGTTTTGATAAAGCAAGTGCAAGTGATAAAGATGCTAGAAATGTTTCCCCACCAGAAAGTGTTTTTACCTCACGACATACTCCACCATTATAATTATCTTTTATCAAAAATTCCCCAATTTTATCAAGTACAAGTCCATATCTACCATTTGTCATTTTTATTAATCTCTCTGACGCTTCATATGATATCTCTCTTAATTTGCTAATTGCTAAAAATTCAACAAATTTATTTCCACTAAATAATTTTGAAAGTTCATCAATTACATCAAATTTTTTCTTTAATTTATTGTACTCTTTAATATTTTCCTCTTTATCATTTAATTTTTTATCCATCTCTTGTTTTTGAAATGTTATTCTTTCAACATCTTTTAATATTATCTCGTAATCTGAATCAATATTTTTTTTATTTATATTTAGTTTCTCCCATTCTTCAATAGATACTGTTTTTCCATTTAGTTTTTTTGTTAAATTTTCAATTATAGCACTATTTTTTGCTCTATTCTCGTTATATATTTTTAATTCATTAATTATTTTTTCAATTTCATTCTCTGTTTTATAGTATTTTTTAGCGTAATCAATATTTTCTATTTTTGATTCTAATAAAATTTTATCAATTAATTTAGAATTATTTTCTATCTCCTTTTCCAATTGAGTTATCTCTGTAGACAGTTTAAATATCTCCATCTCATATTTATTATATAAATCATTTTCTTTTTTTAGTGAATTATTATAATTATCAATATCTAATCTTAATTTTCTATTCTCTTTATCTATATTTTCCATTAAAATAACATTATCGTTCATTATCTTAGTATCTTCTTTTATTTTATCTTTATTAACCTTGTATTTTTTATCAATTAAAGTAACATATCCTTCATCTAGTTTTTTTATCTCCATTATTAAAATATCCATAGCTTCTATTGAACTACTTATTATATTTTTTTTCTCCTCAATTTGTGTTGTTAATTTCACAATTTCCCCAGAGATCTCTTTCTCTTTTTTTATATGTTCTTCAACTAATTTCTCTGTTTTCGAAATATTATTTTCATTTTCTGTATTTAATTTATCCAGTTCATCTATCTCTTTATTTAAAATTTCTAAATATTTTTTCAAATTTATACTTGTTTCTTTACCTCTTTTTTCTTTTAACTCTACTAATCTTATATTATTTTCATGATTATCTTTTTTACTAATATTCACACGTAAATTAGTTATCTTTGTGTCCAAATCTTTCTCAATCTCATAATAATTATCAAACGATTTTTTATCCAAATCAATTTCTATGTTTTTATCAATTTTATGTTCTAATGAACCACAGACTGGACATTTATCTCCTTTAGATAGATCCATTCTTAATTTACTAATTATATATTCCATCTCACGATCTTTTAGTTTATTAAGTTCATCTTCATATTTTTCAAGTTCTAATCTATACTTTTTACTATTCAAATCATTTTCATCTATTTTTTTCTCTAGTAAAATTATCTCTTCTTCAATTGATTCTAATTCACTAATTTTTGCCTCTAATTTTATTTTTTCTATATTTTTTAAATCAATTAACTTGTAATCGTGTTTTTTATATCTATTTAAATTTTCTATTTCGATTTTTATTTTTTCATCTAATTTTGTTTTTTCTATATTTTTATTATTAAGATCAATCGTAGACTTATCTATATTTATTGTTTCCGTTTGCACTATTTTTTTATTATTTTCTCCATTTTCATATATTATATTTATTTTAGTTAAATTATCATTCTTACTATTAATTTTCTTTAAATTAATATATTTTTCATCATTTTGTTTAAAATTATATTCTGATTTTTCTAATTCTAGATTAATATTATCTATCTCTTTTTTTATTCTATCTATTTCATTATTTAATTTCTCTTTTTTATTACTATTTTCCTTTATTTTCCCTTGAATATCATTATTTTCATTGTATAATTTTATTATTTCTGATGATTTTCTTGCTTTTTCAATATCTTCATCAATTGATTTATAGAATTTCTCTTGTGATATTAAAATATTTTCTTCATCCATATGCTTTTTTAACTCAATGTTTTGTCTATATATATTCTCTTTCTCTTTATACATTGATTCAAATAACTCTTTTTTTTCAATAAGTTCCTTTTTTTCGTTATTTTTTTCAGTAAGTAATTCTGATAAAAGTTTTAAATTTTCTTTAGAGACATTTTCCTCTATATCAATTTTAGTTTTAAACTCATCTATTTTACTTGAGATATCTCTTTTCCTATTGCCTATATTATCAATTATATTTTTACCATATTTTTCCAAATTAAATATTCTTTCTAACATATTTCTTCGATCTATCCCAGATAATTTTAGAAATTCACTAAATTTTCCTTGTGGAAGTACAACTGATCTTGTGAAATCCTCAAGATTTAATCCAATAATCTCATTTATTTTATTTCTAACATCTGTAATTTTATCATATATCTCATTATCATTTATAATCATCCTTACATCACGTTTAGAAAATTCGACTTTTGTTTCATTTAAATCAATCTCATCACTATTTTTTTTAGGTTTCTTTCGAACATACCATCTTTCTATTGAATAGGTATCTTCTGCCAATTTAAATATAAATTTCACATATATTTGATCCCAATTAATATTTAATAACTCCTCTATCCCCTGTGCATTTTTCATATCTAATCTAACTACATTCCCATACAATGCAAGTGTTATAGCATCTAGAATAGTTGATTTACCACTACCAGTTTTCCCGAAAATACCAAAAATACCATATTTTGTTAATTCATCAAAATTAATTGTAACTTTATTCTCAAAGCTATTTAATCCCTCTATCTCCAATTTTATTGGTTTCATCTAATTTTCCTCCAAACAATTTAAAAATTCATTTACAATTTGATCTACAGGGTATACATTATTTTTTTCATAATAAAATTCCTTAAATGCTTCTACAATTGATTTCTCATCATCAATTTTAAATTCCCCTTTATTAATCAAATCTCTTTTTTCTGCATTAATAATCGGTTCAATTACAATAATATTTTTATTAGATTTAATCTGATATAATTCACTTGTTTTTATTGGACGATCTGTATATATAGTTAGATAGATCCATTCACTAACATCAATTTTTTCCAACGATAATTTTATTGCATTTTCAATCCCAGTTAATATATATTTTTTTATAGGTTTTATATTCTCTAGCATTCTATCTTTTATTACTGTATTATCCCCATCTATATCTACAATTAATACTCTTTTATCATGTAAATTCTCTGTTAACCTATATTCAAGAGGTGATCCACTATAACAGATATTATTTTTATATTTAATACATTTATGTATATGCCCAAGTGCAACATAATTTGCAGCTGGAATATCCTTTAAATCCACAGCATATATCCCACCAAATTCAATATTTCTTTCACTTCCCTCAATTTCGCTATCTTTTACCCCATTTATAAATAGATGTGAAACAATTATATGATATGCATCTTTATCTTTATATTCTAAATTTTTATTTAAAATTTCACCAATAAATTCACTATATTTAGTTTGTCTATTCTCATCATCTATATTTTCAGATATTTTCATATTTAATGTTTTTTCACTAGCATATGGCAATACATTTAAAAATACTTTTTTCCCATTTAATTCTAACTGCACTGCACCTTCATATGATTTTGTAATTAAGAAATTCCCATATTTACCAATCTCCTTTTTTTCAAAAGGTTCCCCAAATAATAAGATTCCGTATTCATATGCAAGTGGATTACTTGCTGTTAATCTTCGTGGATTATCATGATTTCCTGCTATTACTATTATTGCACGTTTTCCATTATCACTTAATTTTTTCAAATATTCATAAAATAATCGTTCTGCATATGTTGGTGGATTTGGAATATCATATATATCACCAGCTATTATTATCATATCGACGTTTTCATCATTTGCAATATAGCATATCTCATCAAGAAATGCTTTTTGCTCGTCATCTCTATCATAACCTTCTAGTTTTTTTCCTAAATGCCAATCTGCAGTATGTAGTATTTTCATATTTCCTCCTTTTTTCTAATTTTCATCTTCATTTATAATAAAAATTTTGTTTTGACCTCTTATAACTTTATCACTGTTTTTCGTATAATCACTATAGAGTTATTATTATACCATATATTATATTTTTACTCTAGTACTCCCTATGAAAAAAGGACACCTATAGAATACCCCTTTTTTTTATTTTAAATGTATTTTTTTGAATCTATCAAAATTCTATTTATATTAGTTATTACTTCTTAAATTACTATAATCAGCACTTAAATATATTTTAAAATTTTCTTATTTTTTCTGCGGTAAGACGTTTTGGCAAAACTAAAAAAGAAAGCGATAAATTATTTTGCAGAAATATTTTAAAGCCTGTAAAAGTAATACAAAAAATTATTGATGACGTAATTATCGGTGAGATAAGGTATTTCCCCTTTTTCTCTGGAAAGGGTAGCTAATTTTATCACCGTTTTTTTATATTAACCTTTATATAATTTCGTTAAATTTTCTAACTACATTTTATTTATTTTATAATTTTTAATTTGACAATTCTGATTTTATGTATTATAATAGTAATATAGATCGTACCTTGATGACCCGCGTGGCTCAAGGTCTTTTTTTTTTAGGGGGATATTATGAGCAATAAGGAGTTTAAAACTTTAGAGGAACAAATAGAAATTTTAAAAAATAGAAATCTTGTAATTTCGGATATAACACAAGTAAAAGAACTGTTAAAGAAAGAAAATTATTATAAAATAATAAATGGTTATAAAGATTTATTCCTACAAAAAAATTCAGATACAGAAATATATATAGAAAATACCAATTTTATGGAAGTTTATTCTTTATATTCTTTTGATAGAAAGTTAAGAAATTTATTTTTTGGTAAAATATTAATAATTGAAAATAATTTAAAATCTGCAATAGCATACGATTTTTCTAAATTATATGGACAAGAAAATTATTTAAAATTATCTAATTTTGAAAATGAAGCCACAAATAAAAAAAGAGATATAATTAAATTAATTGCAATAATTCAAGGAAATATTGCTAATCAAGTCAAAAAAAATGATTCTATTACTCATTATTTAGATAAATATGGATTTATTCCTTTATGGGTACTAGTAAATGTATTAACTTTTGGAACAATAAGTAAATTTTATTCTTTAATGAAGCAATCAGATAGAGTAAAAATATCTAAAATATTTAAATGTAAAGAAAATGAATTATTATCTTTTATAGAGTTTATAACATTATTTAGAAATATTTCTGCTCATGAAGAAAGAATGTATACATTTAAGTCAAAAAAATAATTGTAAATACAAATATTCATTCAAATTTAAAACTGAAAAAGAATAATGGAAATTATATTCATGGAAAAAATGATTTATTTGGCCTATTAATAGTATTAAAAATATTATTAGATAAAAATGACTTTGAAGACTTATTTACTAAATTAAAATTTGAAATAGATGAATTAAGTAAAAAATTAAATGTAATTACGATTGAAGATGTTTTTAAAAAAATGGGGTTTCCTTCAAATTGGGAAAAAATAATTAATTTGTAAAAATATCGCCGTGATTCTTCTTTAAATGAATATTTTTTAATGTCATCTTATTTATAACTTTATCACCGTTTTTCAAAGCCTCTCCTTTTAGGTTTGCTTTCAAGTATTATTTCATAATACTCTGTCGCCGATATTTTGCTTTGCAAAAATCGTAGGTGTCGGCAATTGCCGACGGAGAGGTTAGTTTCAATTT
>JAAYPW010000107.1 GCA_012519615.1 Fusobacteriota bacterium | reverse complement strand
TTTTTATGAAGGAACAAGATATTTTTTATGAAGGAACAAGATATTTTTTATGAAGGAACAAGATATCCACAATTTCTCTAAGCATTGATTCTATTGTTCTAAAATCACTTTTTTTTTACTATATACTCTTTTAGAAACTCTTATTAGAAACTACTACTAGAAACTAGGGACTATTTTTTTAAAATTTATAAAATTAATTATATTATTTTTTCAAATAAATTAAAATTAAAATCAAAAATTAAAATACCTTTAAATTCCCCTCTTAGAGAGCTTTTAAATTTGTTATCGATAAAAAATATGCCTATCGCCTATAAAATCGCTCTACGGGCACAATTTAAGCTTTAAAACGCATTTCAAGATATACTTAACTAAAGAATAAAACTGATATTAATAAAATTCTTTTTTTTATCTAATTTTTTAAAATTTAAATTATTTTGGCAATATATATATAATTTCTAATTGAAATTTTGTAACTAATTAAAAAAGGAGATGTTTAAAAATGAATAATGTAAATTTAATTGGAAGAATAGTTTCAAAACCAGAACTTGTAACAACTCAAACAAATAAAACTTATACAAAATTTACTTTAGCTATAAGTCGTAATCATAATAGTGATGATACCGATTTTATAAGATGTGTTGCTTGGGATAAAAAAGCTGATGTTCTAAATAAATACACAGATAAAGGTAGTTTAATTGGAATTAACGGGGAAATTAGATCTAGTAATTACGAAAACACAAAAGGGGAAAAAGTTTACTTAACAGAAGTTAATGTTTCTTCAATTAAACTTCTTGATAAAAAAGCAAATTAAAAAACAGAGCCTATATAGGCTCTGTTTTATTACATGAAAATATCTCTAATAAATTAATCGAATAATTATTATTTTCATCATGTGTAACAAAAGGAGGTAAAATAATAACTCCTTGTTTGCCATTTTTTACACCTTCAATTAATACAATTTTTGATCGTTTGTTTAAATTAGAATAAATAAATTGTATTCTTTTTACTGCTATATTATATTTTTTAAAATAATAAAATATCTCCTCTAATCTTTCTACTCGATGAACTAAAGTAAAATACCCTTTTTCTCGTAAAAGATATGATCCATTATTTATTATATCTTCCAATGTTATTAGTAATTCATGTCTTGCTGTTAAAAGAAATTCATTTTTTTTATTATTTGTTTCTTGAATTTCTTTTTCTAAATAAAAAGGTGGATTTGAAATAACTAAATCAAAACTTCCTAATCTATATAAATTTTTTATATTTTTTATATCGTTATTAATTACATTGATTCTATTATCAAGATTATTAAGTTTTATATTTTTTTTTGCAAGAAAATAAGAACTTTTTTGTATCTCAATACCTGTTATATTTGCAGTTGATCTTCTTGATAAAATTAATGGGATAGCAGCATTTCCAGTGCCTAAATCAATAATATTTTTAATATTTCTATTTATTGTTGCAAAATTAGCAACTAAAACAGAATCAAGAGAAAAATTAAAATGATCATTTCTTTGAATTATTTTTAAATTCTTCATATTTAAAAAATCTATTATAACTTCTTTATCCATATTTTCCACCTTTTTATTAATTTTATTTAAAAAATAAAAGTATTTAATTGAAAATCTTAATTTTCATATATAATTTTAGCAAAAGATACTATTTCATCATAAAAATTATTAATTATTTTGTAAATTTTATACAAAGAAATATTTAAAATCTCTGTATGTATAATCATTATCGGAACTAAGTCAATAAAAAAAAGTTCTAATATAATTTTTTCTTGATATTTTTTATTTTGTATCATTTCGAAAAAACTTATATTTAAACTATTTAAAATATAAACAGAATCATCTAAAATTTTATTATATTTTCTTTGAGATGAAATACTAAGATTTTGATAATCATCAGAATAGAAATAACTGTCATAATACTCAATATTTTTTTGTTTGCGATTTTTTCTTATTAAAAACCGTAAATCTTTTAAAATAATATTTGATATATGACTTAAAAATCGATATTCACTTTCGTTAATTTTTTCTAAAATTGTAATTTTATTTCTTTTATCATAGAAATAAACATTTAGAATATCACCAACATTAGAAAAATAAAAAGTTCTATTTAAATATCTTGATAAAAATTTATTGAAAATTTCATTTAAAAATTTTTCATTATTAATAAAATTATTATAAATATAATCTTTGTCATTTTCCATAAAAACTTTAATCCAAATATTTTTTATTTTTTATCCACCTCCAACAACAATGTTTACAGAATTTATATTACAGATTATTCAAATATAAAACATCTTTTTTCTTAATTTTCTTAACAATATTTTCTTCCATCAATATCTCAAAATAATCTGAATTTTCTTTTAAATAATAACCACAGTAATTTTTATGTTCAGTTTTTAAAATTATTATTTTTTTCTTAATTTTTTCACATTGATGTTTCTTAAATAAAATAGAATTTTTTAAACTTTCAAAATAATTATTTAGTTCCTCTCTATCTTTCAAAGTAAAAAGATCTTCAATTTTATATTTAAATATAAATTGACTATTCTCTTTTTTTATATTTTTTAATAATTTAATATAATTGCTCATATTGTTTTTTAAAAGAAGATTGTTATTACAGATTAATTCCTTTAGTTCAATATCAGAACACACTCGTAAAATCTTGTGAATAATTTCTTTAACAAAGGTATAATTCTCTAGTGTAGTATTTAAATTTTCTAATATGTTATTATTATTTTTATTAATGTTTTCAATAATATAAAAAAGTTCTTCAGTTGAATATTTATTATAATTATAGTCAATAAAAAATGGAGCATTAATTCTTATATTTTCATTTTCCCAATAACCACCTTTTCGATTTTCAATAAGTTCTTTAGAGATAATAAGAGGTGAGGTTCCCCAGAATAATGCAATTTCCTCTATTGACATATTATTTGATTGCTCAATTAGTAAATTTGTATTTTTAATATTTTTATAAAACAATTTTTGATTAGGATGCGACATACTTAATTTGTTATTATTATCAATAGAAGATTTGAAAAAATTATAGAACTTTTCATCTTGAAATATAAAAGGAGATAAAAAAATATTATTTTTTGTAATAAAATCAATATAATTAATAAAATAATTTGAATCAAGTTTAAATAATTGTTGAATAGTATCAAACTTATTATTTAATTTGTCATTAGATAATAATTTAACAATTTGTTTATTAAGAACTTTATTTTTATAATATTGGCTATTTATATATTTTTTACTATTCTTAATATTTCTTCCAAAATTATTTATAACTTCGTAATATTCATTAACAGTAATTTCAAAAAATTGAAAAAACTCATGAACTGGAATATATTTTTGATACCCTAATAAAATTAAATTTAAATTATAATTAATCAATATTTCACCTCCTTTTGGTTTAGAAATAAATAAATAAATACGAAAATATATCATATTATTACAAAAAAATCAAGTTTTTACTAGGAAAGTATAAAAAATATTGACAACAGAGACATGTTTATGTATAATATTTCATCTTGTGTTATATTAGAACACTTTCTAATTCAATTCAAAGATTTATTATTTAACAAAATATTATTAAATTAAAGGAGAAAAAGGATGAATGATAATATATTATTAGAAGAGTTTTGTGAAAAAATTACTTATCTTAAACTGTTTTTTTTAGGGGATACAACCGTTACAAATAAACAATTTTTTTTAGTTTTAAAAAATATTTTTATTGAAAAATACGATAATATTTCTATTGATTTAAAAAAAATATCCGAAATTACAAATGTTGATGAAAATGATGTTAATATTATATATAATAATCTTAAAATAGGAAGTGAAATAAGTAGCAAAGATTTTGATTTGTTAAAAAACATTGTTAATATCAGTGAAAAATCTGAAGAAGAAAGATGTGAAATAATTGAAAAAATGATTTTTTCAAAAGAAAAAAATAGTAAAATTTTTATTGATTTTAAGCCAACAGATATCATATCTAATGAAGGAATTCGAGAACTAGAAAAATATATTTGTAAATCTTTATTTGGAGATAAAATTCAATCTATAATTAAGGAATTGGAAGTAGTTCTTAATCCAGTTTATATATCTAATTATGAGTGTATTGAGTTTTTAGATAAATATAAAGATATGTTTAAAAAAGATATAAATTTCACAAAATTACAGGAGAAAAATGTTTTTTTAGTAAAAGAAGAAGGAGAATTTTTAAAATTATATGATGTAAATACTTTAATGCCTGTATTTAGTCAAAATATTAAAATTAATAAAAGAATGGTATCAAGAATACCTGTGGAAAAAGATATTTTTGTTATATCTTAAAAATTTAATTTTGTTATGTTTAAATAAGATAAAAAATATATTTGACTTTTTTTAATTATGTGTTATAATTCATCAGCAATATTTTATTAATATAATTTTTAGGGGGTAGTTTGATAATGACGTGTTCTCATCTCTTAGAAAATGGGAAATGTAGCTTAATTGGGCATTTTTATTCTAAGGAAGGATTTACTTTAGATAGTAAAAAGAAATGTATTCACGAATTTGAAAAACATGAGTGTAAATATTATGTAGAAGAGGAAGAGGATGAAGAGTTAAAAGATGATTTTTATGGGGAATATGAAGATTATGAAAATGACTTTAAAGTCCACAAAATGACAAAAAGAAAATCACTAGAATAAAAAGAAAAATAAAATAAATAAAAAAGGTCAGTTTTTATTGACCTTTTTCTGTGTTTTTTGGTAAAATTATTTGAAAAACACTACCTTCACCTTCTATACTTTGAATAGTTATGTATCCTTTATGTGCTTTTATAATATAGTCCACGATTGCAAGTCCTAATCCTGTGCCAGATTTTTTTGTTGTTCTAACTTCATTTTCACGATAAAAACGTTCAAAAATTTTATCTATATTTTCTTTTTTTATCCCAACACCATTATCTGTAAAAATAATATGTATATTATCGCTATCTGAAAATGCTTCAATTTTAAGGAATCCGCCTTTTTTATTATATTTAATTCCATTTGAAGCAAGATTAATTATAGCTCTTTTTAATTTACTTAAATCTCCATTATATTTAATTGAGTTAACATTTGTAGAATCAATTGTAATTTCATTTTCATCAGCAAAAAATTCTATTAATTCTGTAACATCTAATATAATATCTTTAATATCAAATTCTTCAATGTTTAATATAGAAGAATCAGATTCCATTTTAGTCATTAATAAAAGATCATTTACAATATTCACAAGCCAGTTTACCTCTTCTAAAACATTAATAAACGCTTCCTTATACTCTTCAGCTGATCTAGTTTCAATAAGTTCTACTTCTATTGTATTTTTTATAGATGTAATTGGAGTTTTTAATTCGTGAGAAACGTCTGAAGTGAATTGCTTTATCCTACTAAAACTTAGTTCGACACGATCTAACATTGAATTAAATAGCGTAATTACATCGTCAATTTCTTTTGTATTATAGGTTTCTAAAATTCTATATTCAAGATTGTCTTTTTCAATTTTTTGTGCAACATCTCCAACATTTTTAATAGCTTTTAAGACTTTTTTTATTACAAAATTAGATGAATATATATAAACAAAAAATAGTAAAATCATTATTAAATTGAAAAAAATAATAATTTTATTTATATTTCCCCTTAGATTTTTTATATCACGTGCAATAACTAGAAAATGATCTTTACCGTAAAATTTATAAGGGTATACAATAACTCGACTATTTCCATAATTTTTTATAACTACTTTAAAATTAAACATTTTTTTTAAATCTTCATATTGAAATTTTACTTTAAAATTAGGATTATTTTGATAAAGAGGCATCCCTTGTCTTCCGATTATTGCAACATCTAAATTTTTAGGTGTAATATTATCTAAATCTCTAAAATAAAAATCTATAGGTGTAAATTTTTCTTGTATACTTTTTTTTAAAATTTCTGCTGTTGTTGTTAGGTTTGCATCAACATCAGAGAGTAAATATTTCTCAATGAAAAGAAAAAAACTAAAGCTTAAAAAAAATAGAAATAGAAAACTAAATATAATATTAAAAGTTAAAATACGCCCTCTAATTCCAAACTCTTTTAATCTTTTAATATGTATCCTACTCCTCTCACAGTGTGAATTAATTTTTCTTTAAAATCTTTATCAATCTTTTTTCTTAGGTGGTTAACATAAACATCTATAACATTTGTATCTGTGAAAAAATCAATATTCCAAACTCTTTCAGAGATCATTGTTCTAGTTAAAACTAAATTTTTATTTCTTAAAAAATACTCCAATAGAGAAAATTCCTTTGAAGTTAATTCTATTAAAAGATTACCACGTTTAACTTCTCGATTAAGTAAATTTACTTCTAAATCTTTTACTTTTAAAATACTATCTTTATCTTCACTACCACGACGTAGTACTGCCCGAACTCTTGCTAATAATTCTGCAAAAGCAAAAGGTTTTGTAATATAATCATCAGCACCAGCATCTAATCCTATAACTTTATCTTCTGTTTTATCTTTAGCTGTTACAAGTATAATATATGACTTATTATTAGCATTTCTAAGTTTTTTACAAACTTCTATTCCGTTTAATTTTGGAATCATTATATCAAGTAAAATAAGGTCATAATCATTTATAGATGCAAAATAAAAAGCTTCCTCCCCATCAAAAGCAACATCCACTACATAGCCAGATTCTTGTAGCCCCTTTTTTAAATAATTTGCAATATTTTGTTCGTCATCAACTACTAAAATTCTCAAATTCTATCCCCTCCTATTATATACATGTATATAATAGCACTTTATCATTAAAATATCAAAATAAAAAAATTAAATTATTTTAATAAAATAATAGTTGACAAATTATATAAAATAGTATACAATTAGATTGTACTCAATTTAATTGTGGTTCATATTTTTACTGAAGGGAGATTTTTATGAGTGAAAAACGGTGTATGATAGATAATCAGCTATGTTTTAAAATATATGCAAGTTCAAGAACAATAATTAAATTATATAATAGCAAGTTGAAAAAGTTTAAAATGACATATCCACAATATCTTGTTTTAAGTGTATTATGGGAAAATGAAAATATAACTGTTAGTGATATTGGTAATAGATTATATTTAGATTCAGGAACTTTAACTCCTCTTCTTAAAAAAATGGAGATTTTAAATTTTATCTACAGAAAAAGAGATGAACAAGATGAAAGAAAGGTAATTATATCGCTTACAGAGTATGGTAAAAATATCAAATCAGAAATCGATATACTCTCTATGGAAATTGCAAAAGAGATCTGTGTGCCTGAAGATAAATTTAAAAAATTAATGGAAAATTTTGACTATTTATTAAATCATTTAATAAAAAAAGGTAATTAATATTAAGGAGGATTTTTTATGAAAAAGCAAACATTTTTTACTTGGAG
>JAAYPW010000106.1 GCA_012519615.1 Fusobacteriota bacterium | reverse complement strand
TCTTCTGCTTCAAGTACAATTACATTTGTACCAACTTCTAAACTATAATAGAAATATTCCCAATTGGAAGTAGAGGTTCCATTTATACGAAAATCTAATATAGGACTTTCATCAATTAGATCAAACGTCACTTTTATAATTTTTTCACCGTATTTAATATTATCAAAATAATCCACGTTGTTTAATTTAACATTAACTATTTTAGGACCACTTTTATCTGAATTTAATAATACTGTTTTTATTGTTTTATTATTTGCATAATCTATAGCTTCTACTTCTATAATATTTTCATCTTCAATATTAAATTTAACGCTTTTATCTATTTTAATCCCATTAACATAATAGTTTTGTGTTTTAATGCCTATATTATCTGTAATTGTTGCTTCAAAAATCTCATCAATACTTATAGTTTCTTTATCACTATAAAACGTATCTTTATTTGGAACAATATCTATTACTGGAAATATATTATCAAATATAACACTTAAATATGTGGTCATACTTGTATAAGCTTCATTAATTATTTCAACAGCAATAAGTTGTTCTATATCATTTCCTATTGAAACATTTTCCTCAAAGCTGATACTTGGACTATTAAAATTTCTTATTTTATTTCTATTAAAATATAATTCTTTTAATTTTATTGTATTATTACCAGAATAAGCATTTCCACCTAATATAAGATTTTTACTATTTACATAATAGATATCATTATATTTTTCAATTATTCCACCGCTATTTTTCAAATAAATATTAGATATATTAGGAGTTCCTTCTACATAATTTATTGTTAGTATTTTTTCTGATCCATTATCATACATATCATATGCTTTTATAGAAATTTTATTCTCACCATCTTTTAATACATAGTCAAAATAAGTTGTTAATCCCATATCTTTCTCATCAACATATATTTTTTGTACCATACTATCATCCATTAAATTAAATGTTACTTTTATATCTTTAACCCCATATTTCATATTATCTGAATAGTTATCACCATTTATTTTAACATTTACTATTTGAGGACCAGTTTCATCATAAATAAAAATCAAATTTTTATAGATATAATTATCTGCACCATCTTTCACTTCAATTTTTAGATTATTTATTCCAGAGTTTATCTTTTTTAGTACAAGATAATATATATCATTTTTTTCATTATAATCCATAGGTTCGCTATTACAAGTTACCTCTTTTATATAATTATCATCTATTGCTTCCACTTCCAATAATATCTCTTCCTCGTTACCAAATACCATATTATCTACATAAGTTCTAGAATTTAATTTAATTTTTCCAATAACTGGATTACTATTATCTCTTTTTAGAATAACATCTACCTTTTTAAGATTTCCTGATAAATCTCTTGCGGAAAATTCTGTTTGCGATCTATTTTCATATAAAATAACTATAAATTTCCCCTCTTTTGTCCGTTCTATTATCTCACCATCATTTTTTAGGAAGGCAACACGCTTATTATCTGATACAACACCAGTTATTGTAGCAACATCTCCAGTATAATATTTATAATATTTTTTATCAATTTTATATACACTATCAAAATCAATACTTGGATTTTTATTATCTATAAAACAACCAGTTATTAAAATTACTACAACAATTAATAGTATATTCAATATATAATTTTTCATAATTTTACCCCTTCCTGATATTTTTTTACATAATTTCATATAATATTATCGGCACTTTTATTGGTATTCTAAAGCAAAAAAAAGAATAAAGATAACTTTACCCTTTTTATTTTTTATTTATTATTTTAAATATATCCCTTATTGCAGATTCAGTATCTTTGTAACTATTTATATCTACTTTATCTAGAAATTTTTCAATATCCTTATCGTTATATCCTAAAGAATCAAGTGCTAACTTCACATCTTCCTCAATGTATGTTGTATTATTTTCTTTAAATTCAATACTATCAATATGTTTCAGACGATTTTTTATCTTATCTTTCAATTCAAATATAATTTTTTGTCCTTTTTTAGGTCCAACTCCTGGTACTTTTGATAGCTCTTTTAAATTTTCCGATAAAATTATCTCCTTTAATTCAGCAGTTGTATATGTTGACAATATTGCAATTGCTAGTTTAGGTCCAATTCCACTTGCACTTAAAAATATTGAGAACATCTCTTTTTCGGACTCGTCATAAAATCCATACAATCTTATTATATCTTCTCTTACATAAGATACCACATATAGTTTTTCATACTCATTTTTTAATTTATTATAGGTACTTAATGTTGTATATAGTTTATAGCCTATACCGTTTACATCTAATACAGCATAATCAATCTTTTTTAAAGATAATTTCCCGTAAATATATTCGTACAATAAATTTCACTTCCTTTTATTTATATTACTTTATAATATTATTATCTCAAATTTAATCTCCACTTTATTAATATCGTCATTTCTCTTTAATACATTTATAGATATATTATTTTCTTTAAAAAACAATTCTATATTTTTATAATTCGAACTAAAGTTATCAATTAAAATTAGATTTTTCCCTATGATAGATACTGTTTTATCAACATCTAATTTTTGATTATTTTCTATAATTTTACTATTTTGCATTAAATAATTTATATTATTCACATTAAAACTTATAAAGTTATCTTTTTTTAATAAATTTAACTCGATATTTACAATGATTTTATTACTATTATCATAACTATATTTTATATTGAAGTTATCACTTTTGTAAAAAATACAATCTTCATTTACTATAATATTAAATTTATCTTTTTTTAGATAAATATTTGATTGAAACTGATTTAATATTATGAATTCGCTATTTACACTTTGAAATAGAGGTTTATTTTTAGTAAAGAATATTTTATAAAAATTATTTTTTAATGTAATAATATCTTCATTAGAAATTAATTCTATTTTTTTACCATGCACTATTTTTGAATCATTAAATTTAAATGATAAAATTTTCGACCCATAACTTGGTAAATTTATATTAATATTTTTTATATCTCTTTTTACAAATAAAATCTCTTTTGTAAGTTCATCTGTTACTTTATAGTAATTTAAATTTAAATAATCTTCTACAAATGAATCTTTTAAAGTTATATTGGTATTTTCTTTAAATGGTGTGAAATTAAAAATTGCTAAATAAAAATTATTTTTATATTTTTTTATGAAAGTAATTATATTTTCATTGTTTGTTTCTATAACATTACTAATTATTCTGCCATATTTTACTATATTTTGATCAAAGTCGCTATTATATTTTTCATAATTTTTCTTATTTTCTCTAAAAATATCGTAGTTTCCTAATAAATATATAAAATTATACATCATTTTTTTAAATTGAATTGGATAGTCACTATACCCTTTTTTACGAATCCCATATATTAATTTTTTTTGATTAAATGGGATTATAGCTTCCTCTATATTTAGCCATTTTATAATGTTTTTAGGAGATATTTTTCCTATATATATATCCTCTACGATCTCACTAAAAGCATTATTATATAAGTTTTCATCACTTAAATAAGACAAAGCTCCATTTTTTTGATTATAATCTATATTTTCCACATATTTTTCATTATTATTATCTTTTTTATAAAATTTTTGTAAAGTTTCTAAAGATTCCAAATAGTTTCCTTTATAAAATTTATAATATACTGCACCAACTACTATGTCCTCTTTTCGACTAATATTATTTTTATACATAATATTATGTGTTAATTTATTATCGTAATAATTTAGATTTGCACTAATATTATTATTAAAATACCATATATGTAGAGATTCTATATCGTTTGTAAAAAGTATCATTCCTGAATCTGAAAATGGTATATTTTCTTGTACATATTCTTTATTTTTATCCAGAATAAACTTAGAAGACAAAGGTGATAAAACCTTTGTCTCCTCATTTAATTTTATTTTTGATGTTACTATATTAAAACTATTTAAAAATCCACCATTTCTTGCATTTATAATATAATATCTCTCTATTACATTATTTAAAACATATCTAAAAATCTCTTTTAAAATAATATTTGTATCTCGTGAAAGATATTCACTTATAATGTATTTTCCATTTTCATCAAAAAATATTTTATCAATATAAAAATCTTTATTAGTATACATTTTGTCATTATATATAAATTCAAACGAATTATCCTTGTCATTCTCTATAATAATAGAATCAATTGAAATATCTTTAAGAAATGTGATTACATTATTATCTTTTTCGTATACAATAACGTGGCTTTGTAGTTTATAAAGACTTTCCAATGTAGTTCCTCCTATTTAAAATTCAAATTTTTTAATCATATCATTTAAGCTTTCTATTTTTTCATTTAATTTTTCTGATATTTCACTTATATATTCTATAGTTTTATTTTGCTCCTCAATCGATACATTTACTCCGTTTATCTCTTCAAGATTTTTTTCATTTTCACTCATAAGTAGATTAATACTTATTTCTATCTCTTTAAATATTTTAACTTCTTCAATAGTTTCATCGTAAATATGGTTAATATTATCTTTTGTATCTCTTGAAGTATTAAGAACATTAGTAAGTTCTGTTATCATATGGTTAAGTGTTTCTCTTACTTTCGTTCCTATTAATTTTGATGAATCAGACTTTAAAGTTATTTGTTTTGTTTTTCCCATAATATTATTCATAAATAAAGCAATGGTTTGTGCAATGTCATTTGTTTCAGAAGATAATTTACGTATTTCTTGAGATACAACTGCAAATCCTTTACCAGCTTCTCCAGCTCGTGCTGCTTCTATTGCTGCATTTAAAGCAAGCATATCAGTTTGTTCTGCAATAAGATCTATTTTTTCTAGAAATCCGGTTATTTCATTAATTTCATCACTTAGTTCTGTAATTAAATCTGTAATTTCATCACTATTTTCAGATACTTTTTCTACATCCACACGTAGATTATTTGATACTTTCTGGCTTTCTAAAGAAATCTTTTCCATAATCTCTGTTTGTTTTGTTGATTTTTCTGTTGTTTCTGTTATAGATTCTATTTTTTCATCTAATATTTTTAAAATATTAAAAAAATCACTTAATTTTGATAAATTCGACTCTGAATGTTCTTTTATTGTCAGAGCATTATTGGATATAGACTCTGTAACTGCACGACTTTCAGATGCACTGCTTGCTAATAAAGTGGAGTCTATTTTTATCTCATTTGCTACAGTTTGCGCTTCATATATAAGCTCTTTCATTCCGTTAATCATCATATTGAAACTATCTGAAAGCTCTCGTATCTCATCATTTGATTTTACTTCTGCTAATACTTTTAAATTACCAGTTTCTGCTTTTTTCATAAGTATTTGCAGTAATCCAATGGGATTTATTATAAGTTTCATTACAATCAAAACTAAAAATGTAATAAATATTCCAATTACAAATATACCAAAAATTACTTGTCTTGATTTCTCATTTGCTTCATCTTTTGTTTTTTTACTAACAGTCGCAGATTCTACCACCGACTCCTCAACTTTTATTGTTGCATATTTTTTTATCTCATTTACCTCTTTATGTATATTAGCTACATATTTTTCTATTTTTTCCATTTCTCCATATACAACATCCCATTTTTCATTTAAGCTTTCTTGGAAATTTATTATACTGTCAAATAATTTTTTATTTTCTTGTAAAACGTCCATTAAAGCCTTATAGTTTTTACTATTAAATTTATTTTTTACTAAACTCGTTTGATTTTTAACCTCTTTTTCAAATTCGTTATAGACACTTTTCCATTTTTTAATATGATTGTTATATTCATTTCCTCTTGATACAAGAGCATCTTTTTCGATACTAATCATCTCTAAGTTTTGATTTCTTAGTAGTTGATATTGACTAAAATTAAATACTTCCTCAGAATATACAACTATACATATTATAAAATCTCTATGGACAGTTTTTTCATAATAAAATAATCCTTCTACAGGTCTATCACTTTCGTCATAAAATCCTTTAATAATAATTGTATCGCTATTTTTATTAAATTTGATTTCTTTTGGTAGTTCTTGTTTCATTTTTTCTGGATAATATACTATTTCGCCATTTTTATTTACAATAAATGCATACCCTTTTTGACCAACTCCACCTACATAGAAAAATCTCTGAATTACCATATTTCTTTCTATTACTAATTTTGCTGCTGCATCATCGCTAGTACTTTCCTCCATTAATTTTGTTCTTCTATTCATCTGTCTTTCGATTAATTTAGCTATATTTGCTAATTTTTTCCCCTCTACAGATTTAGAGTCCTGTTTGTAAGCTTCTTCTAACATGTTTATTTTATTTAGAATATCAACACCTGTTTTTAAAAGATTTTCCACATTTACCTCTTTTAACTCAATATCTCTTATGATATTACGTTTGTATTCTAAAGCCTTCTTTACAGAATTAACAATTTCTTTATTTATCGATTTAACTTCTCCTAATTTTAATAAAATTTCTAAATTTATTGACTCATTTGAATTATTATTAATATTTTTATTTTCTAATTTTTCTTGATTTTCTACTATCTTATCTATGTTCTTGTTTTCTGCTATTTGATTTTTTCTCTTTATATATTTAAAAAAATTATATATTTTACTATTATCTGATTTCACACTATTAACCTTGTTTTTTTCATTTTTTTTACTAATAAGTTTATCAATATCTTTACTACTTTTTTTATTTTTATTAACATTTTTACTTAATAATTTTTTCTTAGCTTTTTCTTCTTTTTTTATTTTTTCTTTTTTATTTTTTATTTTAATTTCAACATCTTTTATAGCAGTATCTAAAACAACTAAATTATTTTTATATTGTTTTTTAAAATTTTTAATAGATTTTGATATTTTATTATATAGATTATTTGCTTTATATTGATGCTTTTTAATAATTTTAAGGTGGTTTTTTACAGTTTTTTCATTAAAAAATTCGACCTTTTCTACTTCTTTTATAACTAAATCATAATTTATTTTAATAATTTTGTAGTTTCTTTCAAATTCTGCAATATTTGTTTTTAACGATTTATCTAATATAATATGTTTATACATATTTAGATCTTCTTTCATATTATTAATATTATTAACTACAATTTTTGTATCTTTTTTTTGTTTTTTTAATGCTTTTATTTTATTTTTTTTATATTTATCTAAATTTTTATTTATTTTTTTAAAGTTATTTTTAACTATTAATCTATTTACTTTAGATTTTAAAATTTCTTTATTTATATTATCATAATTTATAGTTATTTCTCTATAAATAGATAAAAATTCTTTTGTTTCATCTGTTTTTCTATCTTCTTTTAGAATTTCTAGTATATTTTTAAAATTATTATAATACTCTATTTCATCAAATTTATACAATGCAAAAATAAAGAAATCATCAATATCCATTAAATTTTTGACATTTTCTTTTATTATAGTTTCTCTTTCTGTATTATTCTTCGCATTTTTTTGCATAATTTCATTAAAATTATTATAAACAATATTTAGGTTCAAATATATTTTTTCAAGATTTCTTTCGCCTTGCAATATTTGCTCGTCATTCTCGCTCATCATGGTTTTACTAAGTTCTACCTGTAATTCAGCAATATTTTTTTCTAATTCCCCCGAATTTTGTATAAAAGGGATAGTTTCTTCTAATATAGATTTAGAAGTACCAGAAATATTTGTTATCCCTATATCCATTTTATTTTTTACAAATGTAAGTCCACCATATACAGAAATTAGCATAGCAAACAACATTATAAATATTATAAGGCTTATCTTAGATGAAATCTTCACATTTTTTCCTCCTAATTCTACTTAAGTTCTTTTTACAAATTAAAAAAATATTTTTTTAATTTGTAAAACGGCAAACATTTTTTATAAATGTTTGCCGAAATATTAAAGATTATTGGTTCATTTCAGCTATTTTTTCTTCTGCGATTTTTTGCATATTAAGTGCAGCTTCAGCAGCAGTTGCTCTTCCGCTCATAATATCCTCTTGTCCTGGTCTTAAAGCGTCCCATATAGCTCTCATTTCTGGAACTACAGGCATTGGTTTTCCTACTAACATTTGTGCAGTAGAACCAGCTAAGAATGCATCATTTGTTACAGCTGGATCATTTGCAGCAGCTTTATTTACTGGTAATGTTTTATTTTTAGCTGTTATTTTTAATTGTACATCTTTACTTGTAATATAAGCTAAGAATTTTGCAGCAGCTTTTTCAACATCTGAATCTAGCCCTTCAGCTACAAATATTCCTTGTACTGCTGTTGTAGGTACATAATAGTCCCCACCTTCTACTTTTGGTACTCTTGCAAGCCCCATATTATCGCCTAATACTTTTGCATAGTCACTAAATGTCCAGTCGCCATTTATAATAAATGCTGATTTACCATCTTTAAATAGAGTATCCGCAATTACATAGTCACATTCAGCAGGAACAGTTCCTGTGTCTTTTAATTTTTTCATGAAATCTAAACCTTTTTTTATTGAATCTGTATTTAATGTTGGATTATTATTTGCATCAAAAATCCATCCTCCATATGCAGCTAAGAATCCAATCCCCCAGAAAGGTTCGTTTAAGTTATATACTAATTTATATTCTGTACCATAATCTGTTGCCATTAATTCTTCAAATGTTTCAGGTACAGTTTTAACAAATTTTTTATTGTAAACTAATGTTAAATGATTACCAATTTGTTCTGGTATACCATATAATTCTCCATCTATTGTTAATTGTTCTAGTCCTTGTTCTAATATATCTTTTAAAATAGATTTATCGAAACCTTCTACTTCATTTATAGGTTTTATAATCCCCATTGTAGCATATACTCCTACAGTATCTGCAGGTCCTACAACTAATGCTGGTGGATTCCCTGAAAATGCAGCATTTTGGAAGTTGTATCTTAAATCTTCAACTTCGTAGTGAACTCTTTTAATTTTAATATCTGGATTAGTCTTTTCAAATGATGCAATTATTTCATCATATGTTGGATCTAATTCTGTTTGCCATTTCTCCCACAATTGTACTTCTACCCCTAATAAAGCTGTTGATAACAATATTGAACCTAATATTGCCAGTAATTTTTTTTTCATAAATTTCTCCTCCTTAAAGTTTAAATTAAACAAATTTTAATCCCCAGAACTATTATAACATAACTTTAATTATTTTTTAAGTTTTTTTTAATAGTTTTCTAAGTTTTTTAGTTTAGAGTTATTTTTTCCCTAACTCTGATTTTAAGCTTTCTTTTTCTTTTAATTCGTCAGCTAATATCCCTTTAAAAGTATTTTGTGTTCTTTTTACTTGCAATTTTAATTTAGCATTTTCTTCACTTAAAGCTTTATTCTCAGCTATTTTTTCTGCCATCATTTGTTTGTAAGTGTTTTGAACTCTTTTAACTTTTAATTCAAGTGCAGCATTTTTAGCCTCTAACTCTGCAACTCCACTACTAGTTTTTACCACCTTATTTTCTGTAGCTTTATTTGCACATGCAGTTAAAGATGTAGTTATTAAAATTGCTACTAATAACAATTTAATATTTTTCATACAGTTTCACCTCCTTATTGTAATTTAATATTTATTAAAATTTTAAATTTCCCTCTTTCTCTATTTCTAGTTCACCATTGTCAATCATATCTAACACAATATTAGATATATGTTCATCAAATTGCTTTCCTTTATTTTTTTCAATCTCTATTTTTACTATATCTAGAGATAACCCTTTTCTATATGGTCGGTCTGATGTCATTGCATCAAATGTATCTGCTATAGATAAAATTTTAGCACCTAACGGAATATCTAATTCTTTAAGCCCTTTTGGATACCCAAAACCGTCAACTCTTTCATGATGATACATTACCATTTCATTAATTTCATTTAAGCCACTCATATGTCTTAATATCTTCGCGCCTTTTTCTGGATGTGTTTTTATAATACAATACTCCTCATCTGTTAAGGCACCTCTTTTTTGAAGAATACTTTCTGGAATTCCTATTTTACCTACATCATGCAATATTCCAGCATATTTTATTTTTTCTACATATTCAGTATCTAATGACATTTTTTCAGCTATTTTAACAGCATATTTCATTACCCGTTCTGAATGGCCACGAGTATAATTATCTTTCGCTTCAATAGCTTCCGCTAAACTTTTTATAATAGTAAAGCTTTTTTTCTTATTTTCAAGTTCTAATAATTTATTTTTCATAATTATTGATAATTGTACCAAAAATACTTTTGTAATATTTTTTTCTATACTGTTAAACTTATCTACATTAGATATTTCAATTGCTCCTACAAGAACATCTTTTACCACTAAAGGAATATGATAATCATTGTCTGCCTTTATAGGTTCATATTTACTATCCAAATATTTGTCAATATTTTTTATTTTAAAATATTTATTTTTTATTAATTCATCTTCTTCTTCAAAAAAACTATATAAATATCCATTTTCATAAATATAAAAATTAGAATTTACTGTATTAAAAAGAACTGCTACTGCATCTTTTACCATTTTTTTCATTTGTAAAATATCTGTTGCAGATGATATTGATACTAATATACTATTTAAAAATGATAATTCCATAACCCTTTTATTTAGCTTATTATAAAATTCCGTATTTTCTAGTATAATTTGTAATTCACTGACAATAATTTCCATGATTCTTTCTATATTACGATCTAATTCTTTTGATTCTATTTTAATATTTCCTATTAAACCACTTCTAGTTTTAAGAGGCATTTCAATATATTCATCTTTTATAATTAATCTATTTGTCATAAGATATTTTAAATTTTCATTATATGATGTTTCTATGATTTTATCTGATTCTGGTATGTATACCATTTTTTCATAGTTATCATCAATTCCATTTTTATAAATTATCTCTGCTCTTTTGTATGGCTTATACTCATTAAATTTCTTTAGTAAAAACATTAAAAAATTATTTAAATCAGAAATCTCTGTAATTCCTTTACTAAGAATATCTTTAAAAAAATTTCGTTCCTTAAGTCTCTCTTCCATCTCTTTATTTTTCAATTCTAATATATAAAGATAATTTTTGGTCTCTTTATACGATTTTTCTAATTCTTTATTATAATAACTTATCTTTTTTTGATTTAGATTTATCTCGACTTTCATTTTATTAAAACTTTTAAAAAAGTATCCAATTTCATCTGTTCTTTTCATAAAATAGCTTGGTATCTCAAAATTAAACTCATTTTTTGATATTTTTTCAATATATTTAATTAATTCTTTAATTGGGATTATAATTAAACTTGCTATAAAAAACGAGATTAATATTGCAGCACTCAGTTGAAATACTAAAAATAAAATTGCCTGGATAATAAATTTTCTTTTTTCAATTCCTATCTCGTCCACATCTTTTAATAGTGCAATCTTTCCAACTATATTATCATTCTCAATACTTCTATCTGTATTATAATACGATGCAATATTTATTTTATCAATATAATATTCTTTATTATTAATAATAATTTTACTTATACTTTGATTTTCAAAAATTTTATTTTTAATTTTAGTTATCCTATTATTTTTTATCTCGTTTAATTTTATTCGATCAAATACAGTATGTTCATCTATCTCTTTATATAATGTAGAAACAGCATTCTCAGTCTCTACCGAATACATAAATATATCTACACCTGTTATTTTTTTTAGTCTATCTGCTTCTAAAAACGGAATTGGAGCGATTAAAACTATAATGCCATCATATCCTCCATGTTTTTGGAAATTATATGGATATAAGGATACAGTAGAGATGTGACCATTATATATTGAAAAATATGACAAACCGTTATCATTTATAACTGTTTGTTTAAGTACATTTTTTTTAATCTCTTCAAAAATAGCATTGTCCTTCCAATTTAAACTTCCATAATTAGCTCCTATTAAATTAAATTCTTTATCTAAAAATCCAATTATAATATTTTTATCTACCTTTTCTTTACCGTAAATTTTACTTTTAATATCTTCCGTTGTTTTTAATAAAAAAATATGCCCTTTTTTCTCTTTATTAAATATTTTTCCAAGCTCTGGTTCGTACATCATTCTAAGTGCTTCTTTATCTCTTGTATCTAAAAAGCTTTTTATATTTTCACTTACAGCTTGTTTCGATCTAAATAAATCACTTATTACTTTCTCCTCTATTTTATTAAAAGATAATGTTAATATGTAAACAAAACTGAGACAAACAAAAAACAAAATAAACAAAAAACCAGAAAATATTTTAAAACCTATTTTCATTTATTCACCTCTTATGTTTCATTACTATAAGTGTAATATCGTCCACTTGCTCATATGCTCCTCTAAATTTAAAAACTTCATTTAAAATAGATTTTTTTATTTCCTCAGCTGATTTTTCTTTATTTTCATCCAAAGTTTCCTTTAATCTATTTAATCCAAATAATTCCCTTTTTTCATTTTCAGCCTCTGTAACTCCATCTGTGTAAAATACCATTATATCTTCATAACCTATATCAATTTCTCCAAGAGAATACTCATATTCCTCTAAAAAACCAACTGCTACTCCTTTTACTTTTACCTCTTCAATACTATCTGTTTTTTTATTATAATGTAAAAAAGGGTTATGTCCTGCATTTGAAAACAAGACTTTTTTCTCTTCTGTATCAAATATAGCGAAAAAAATCGTTACAAACATCTCTTTACTTATATTTGTCATTAATATCTCATTTAATTTTCGAAGTGCTTCATTTGGTAAATTTTCATAATAAGATAGTGTTTTTAATATTGCTCTTATTGTTGCCATAAGTAGTGCTGCTGGTATCCCTTTTCCACTTACATCACCTATTGTTACACCAAATTTCCCCTCAGCAGATATAAAATAATCATAATAATCTCCACCAACTTCTCTAGCTGGTTCGAAATAGTTTGATATTTCTAATCCAAAAGCATTTTTTAAATTATCTGGAATAAGACTTTTTTGTATCTCAGCAGCAATTGCTATCTCTTTTTCCATTCTCTCTTTTTCTGATAAATCAACATATATAATATAATTATTTATAGCTATTGCAACATATAAAGCTAATGCTGATGCTGTTTCCATATCTATTCCAATTTTTTTATCACTAATATTTTCTTCCAATAGAAATACTGCACCGAGTTCCTTATCTTTCATCTTAATTTCCGAAATATAAACTTTCTCATTTTCAGATTTTATCTTATGTGCAATTTCTAAATATTCTTTTTTTATATTGTATAATTTTATACCTTTAATATTTTCATCATACTTTTCTATATCTATCTCAATATCCTCATTATAATCAATATCTCCCTTATTCGCAATATTAACAAGTTCTTTATTTTCCCATAAATAAAGAGATATTTTACTAATACCTAAAAGAACAACATAGGCATCTAAAATTATAGAGATTATTTTATTAAGATCAAATTCTGATAATACAGACTTTCCAATTGCATTTAATGTAGATATGTTGGTTAATCTTTTCTCAAGTAAATTATTCGTATACTCTAATTCAGTAGATTTTGATAATAAAATATTATGTGTTTTTTTAAGTTCGTCTTTATATCTCTCTAATTCATCGCGTGAATCTATTAAATTTCTTTTTTCATTAAGTAAATACTTAACTACACTTTTAAATTCTCTAGTGAATTCTTCTATATGTTCCTCTTTTATACTGTTAAACTTTAATATATCGTCTATTTTTATAAAATTTTTTTTATAAAAATTTATTTTTCTATAATAAATTATAATTACAAAAGATAACAATAATATAACCATCAGAAATATAATCAATACTAAGTTCATCTATTTTCCTCCGATAAAATTCATTAACGTATACTCCTCTTCACTCTCTAGTATCTCTTCAAAACTTTTTAAGCATATATCTATGGTAAACTGATAATTTTCATATTCCTGTACAGTTTCTAATCCTCCTAAAAAGAAATAGTAAGTATTTTTATTATATCTATAACCTTTAAAAAAATCATTATATATTATTATACAACTACTTTTGATATTTTCCTTTTTATCAATTAAAATATTTAAATCGTCTTTTGCAATATTTTTAATATAAATTGGATTGGTATAATTATTAATTATATCAGAAAATACTCTTTTTTCAATAAAATTTATATTTTTAGTATAATAATACTCGTCTTCTTTTAAAATTATAGATTCATCTCCGTTATAGGCTTCTTCAATATTAACAAGATATGTAACATCTATTTTTTCACTTATTAGTATTGTGTTTTGTCTTTTTTTCTTAAGCTCATTAATAATATTTTCTTTATATAATTCGGTATATACAGCATTTGGATCGTAATCATCGTATCCTAATACTTTTTTTAAATGGTAAACTTGTAAATTAAGATATTTTTGTACAGTATTTTCATGTCGTTCAACTTTCTCATTTGTAATTTTTTCCAATTCTTCTCTTTCAGATTTTGTTAATGAAGATGCTGTTTTTTCAAATATCTCTTCCTCTTTTAGTATCCCTTTTAATTTAAGTCTATCATAATCTTTATAATATTCTTCACTTAATAGTAGTGTATATTTTTTTTCTTGAATAAATATCTTATTTACAAATATATCAAGTTCATTAAAAAAAGTTTCTTTCTCCTCTAATGTATTTGGATATTTTATTTCATATATATTAAGAGAGTATTCCCCCTCCCCTAATTTGAAAGGGGGAGTCTCTATAGTATATTTTTTTAAAACAATATTATTACATGCTATCAGATTCATTCCTACGATTAAAAGTATAATTTTTATTAAATTTATTTTCATTTTTTCACTCCGATAATATATTTTGTTGCATTGATTTCGCTCATTAAGTCAATTCTAGTTATTTTACCATTTTCGTCTATATCTACTACAGGTCTAAATGGATTTTTATTCGCTCTAACTACAGTTGCAATTTTATTGTCATTTAAAATAACTTTACTATTAATTGGATATATTGGCATAAATGCTAGGAATATTTTAAGTAATCTATGGTCTAATACATTTGTTGCTGTTGATTGCATTACGATTTTCATTGCAGCGTGATTATCATATTTTGTTCTATATTTTCTATCCTCTGTAAGGGCTGTATATATATCTGCAATTGCAACTATTCTCGCCATTTCAGGTATATCTTCCCCTTTTAGACCATCAGGATAACCTGTACCATCTATTTTTTCATGATGATATTTAGCAATTTTCGCAACTTCTTCTCCTAATGGTTTTAGAGCTTCGTATCCATAAATCGTATGTTTTTCTATCTCTTTTAATTCTATATCAGTAAGTTCTTCTTTTTTAGCTAATAATTTTTCATCTAATTTTAACATCCCTACATCGTGCAAAAGAGCTCCTTTACATAATATATTCATCTGTTCTTCTGTATAATTAAGCGCTTTACCTATGATAGCTGATATTATAACTGTATTAACTGCATGTTTAAATAGATAGTTGTGTCCACCTCTTCCTTCTAATAATCCCAATGAGATATTGCTATCCATAAGTACGTTATTTATAGTTGTTTCAACAACGCTCTCTACCTCTTTTACATTTAGGTCACCAGAAACAATATTGTTCATGATCTCGCTAGATTTTTCTATTGCATTATCAAAATCTCTACTAATTGCATCTTTTAGTATTTTTTCCTGCACTATTATTTCTTCGATATTTTCTTCAAAATTTTGATAATTTTCCTCTATTTCTGCACTTAATATTTTAAATTGTTTTAGTTTATCTATTATTGCTTCTGTAAGAATTGTATCTTTCTCTACTAAAATACTATTCCCGAGATAAATAGTATTTTTTAATTTCATCCCCTCTTTTAACTCATTTATTAATAAAAGCATATTAATCACCTAATTCTTTTTTTATTTTTTCGTATAGTTCATCTATGTCAAACGGTTTTGCTATGAAGTCTTGTATAGTAACATCTAACATACTGACTACATCTTTTAGATTGTGGAAAGCTGTCAGCATAAATACTGGTACATCCTGGTTTATCTCTCTTATTTTCTGTATTGCATCAAGTCCGTTCATTTGTGGTAACTGTATATCCAATAATACTAAATCCACTTTTTCAGATGATATTATATCTATCCCTTTTTGTGCCCTGGCAGCCTCTAAAAAATCATATCCCCATTCTGTAATTGCTTCTCGTAATAACAATCTTATTGTAGGTTCATCATCAATAACTAATATTTTTTTCAATTTTGTTTTCCCCTTTCTATTATTTTTTTAGCTATTTTTTCAGGAACAACTTCTTTTAGTTCCTCCAATGTTGCACTATATACTCTATTTACAGTTCTAAATTTTTTTAAAAGAATACTTGATCTTTTCTGTCCTATCCCTTCTATATTTAATAGATCACTTGTTATTACCCTTTTTTTTCTAAGAAGTCTATGGTAACTAACCCCAAATCTATGTGCTTCATCTCTTAATCTCTGTAGTATCTTAAGTTCTTCACTCGAATTTTCAAATATATATTCTTTTGTATCGTCTATTTTATATATTATATCTTCTTTTTCCGCAATACTTATTACATCAATTTTATCATAAATATCAAGATTTGTTAACACCTTTTTTACCACTGATAATTGTCCTAGTCCGCCGTCAATTAAAATTAGGTCAGGATAATCATTTAAATCCAGTTTTTTATATCTACGTTCTATAACTTCACACATCATAGCATAATCATCTGGTGTATCTTTTGTATTTATTTTAAATTTTCTATACTCGCTTTTTTCAAGTTTACCATACACTGCTACACTCATTGCTGCAACAGCATCTTTCCCTTGAATATTAGATATATCAAAACACTCTATTCTTATAGGCATTTTACGTAAATATAGTCGTGATTTAAGACTATACAGTGCATTATTTAAATTTTTACTATTCTGATAATAATTTTCAATCTCATTTTCAAAATTTAAATAAGCCATATCTAAAATTTCTTTTTTTCTACTTTTAATCACTGGAAAATAGATATTTATATTTTCTTTATAATTTATTTTAACAATCTCTTTTAAAATTTCCTCTTTTTCTTTATAAATAGAATCTAATATTATATTTTTTACAATTTTATATTTATCATAGTATGCTAAAAATATATTTTCAAACTCACTTTCACTTATGAAATGATTTTCTTTTATAGTAATAAAGTTTTTAGCAATTATTTTTCCATCTCTCACATTTAATACACATAAAAATACATTATTACTATATTTTTTGTATAAAAATACATCTTCATCTATATCTTTTCCGTATTCAGTTATTTGAGACTTAATTATTTTTTTTAAAGAATTTATCTTTTCTCTAACTATAATTGCTTTTTCGAATTCCATATTTTCAGATAATTCTTTCATCTCAATTTCTAATTTTTTTATTAAATTCGTTTCGCTTCCATCTAAAAATTTTTTCATATATATGATTTGAGTTCTATATTCATTTAAAGTTTCGTTATTCTTATAACAACACGGAGCAATACACATATTCATATAGTATTTTAAGCATGGTCTATCATATGTTTTTTCCATATCACGATTACAATCTCTAATTTTAAATATTTTTTTAAGTGTTTTTAAAAGATAAAGTCCACCACTTGTATACGGACCATAAATATTGTTTTTATTTTTATCTAAATACTTAGTATTTCGGATTAGTATTAATTTAGGAAAATTTTCATTTGTAATATGGATATAAGGATAAGTTTTAGAGTCTTTTAAAGCTATATTATATTTTGGTTTATATTTTTTTATAAGATTATTCTCTAAAATAAGAGCATCTATCTCAGTATTAGTTATTATGTAATCAATTTTAGTTATATTTTTTACTAATTCTTCAGTTTTTTTCCTATCTAAATTCTCTTTAAAATAGGACTGAACTCTTTTTTTTAGATTTTTTGCTTTACCTACATATATTATTTTTTCACCATTATGCATTAGATAAACACCAGGATTTTCAGGAATTTCATCTATTTTAATCATTATTTACTTACATCCCTATGATAGTAGTTTATATTATATTCGTTCTTTTCATAGAAAAAATTATATAATTTATTTACAAAGGTTACTGATCTATGTTTTCCACCAGTACAACCAATACCGACTGTGAAATGAGATTTACCCTCTTTTATGAAATAAGGGATTAAAAAGATTAGTAAGTCTACTAATTTAGAATAAAAATTGTTACTTTCAACATGTTTCATTACATATTCTTGTATAATTATATCATTTCCTGTTTTCTCTTTTAATTCCTCTATATAATATGGATTTGGTAAAAATCGAACATCAAACATCATATCTAAATCCAAGGGGATACCATATTTATATCCAAAAGATACAAATGTTATATTCATTTTTAAATTAGTATTATAGTTTAACTCTTCGTCTAATTTTTGAAATAATTCACTTACTTTTATTTCAGAAGTATCTATTATGAAGTTTGACATTTTTTTAATCTCTTCAATATTAAAACGCTCCTCCTCTATATTATTTAGTAAAGTTTCATGCTTATCTACAGGGTGTTTTCGTCTTGTTAAATTAAATCTATTTACAATAACTTCATTTCTTGCATCTAAAAATATAATTTTATGTTTAATATTATGTTCATCAAGTATCCTTATCTGTTTATATAATTCATCTATAAAATCCCAACTTCTTATATCTATAACAAAAGCAAGTTTTTTTATTTTTCCATTACTTTTATCATAAATATCCAAAAAGTTCATAAGTAAACCAGCAGGTAGATTATCTATACAGAAGAATCCTCTATCTTCGAAAAAATTAAGTGCCTGTGTTTTACCAGCACCAGACATTCCGGTTATTATTATAAATTCTATGTTTTTATGAATTATTTTCAATGTATTCACCTTCTATTTTTTAACTTTTTTTATATATATTTTTTTTCCATTATTAAAATATTTTAAATCATCAGTTAATTGTTTTATTATGTATATTCCTCGTCCACGCTCACCAAAAATATCTGGTTCCTCCATTTTTTCGAAATTAATACTTGATGTATCAAATCCATCCCCTTCATCTTCTACCTCGATTTCCATAATAGATTTATGATTAGAAAATTTATAAACAATTATAACTTTTTTATTATAATCAAATCTATTTCCATGTTCTATAGAATTTATTATAATTTCATCTATAATAAGTTTCATGTCTCTAATGTCTTCAGCACAAAATCCATAATTTTCCATATCATAGAGTATATTTTTTTCAACCTCTCTAATATTCGTAAAATTAGAATCAAGTATAATCATTTTTAAGGAGTCAATTTTATCTATAGAATCATACCTTTTAATTAAAACATCTAAATTAACATAATCTTTTTCTATATTAAGATTCCATATATTGCTTTCATAATTTATAACACTAAGAAACTCTTCATCTAAAAGATTTTTTAACGGTAATCCCCCATTTATAACTGTAATTTTTACATTTAACTTATCATTTTCAATTTTAAACACAAGTTTAATTTTTTCTCTTATTGTTCTTGACTTTAAAAGAGAGTAAATAATCGTCTCTAATACCAATTTTACTTTTTCTTCCTCAACATATATATCTATATTATCTACTTCATCTATATATATATCATCGATAAATTTTTTTTGAAAATACTCCTTTAACAATATTATGTTACATATATTGTACTTATAATATTGCGCAGTCCCTTTTTCTTTAAAAAAATTAATTAAAAATTTTAATTTGCTTCTGAAATTTTCTATATCATTTTGATTAATAGAGTCTTTTTCTGCAAAATATAGATTTTTAACATCATCTACCTCTTTTAATAAAAAAATAAGCTTATTTATAAATTCTTTATAAAAAAAATAATTTTTATCTTTAATAAATTTTAATTGTTTTTGTAGTTCTTCAATTTCTGATTTTTGTTTTTCCATTTTTTTTATATCAAAATTTGGTATATTTGTTTTTAAGTAAAAATTATCATTCACTCTTATAATACTGTAATTTTTATATTGCATATAATTATCTCTAATATTTTCTTTTAATTTATCTATTGTAGATGCATCTATGTTAGTAAATATTTTCTTATCAAGAGTGTAATACAACGGAGTATCTATATCTTTTATAAAACAATCAAATTTTTCATAAAACATATTTATTTTTTTGTTATAACTTGTTTTAAAATAAATAAATATTACAACAAGTATCACAACAAAAGTCATTATTACTAAAAATAGCATTGTATAATTCATTTTATCACCCTATATAATTTATAAAGTATATAAACAAGCACTTTAAGCGAACCCTAGAGTTCGCTTTAGTAATTTTTATATTATTTTTAACATATCCTGCTCTTCTTCCGATAAGATTCTTTCTATATTAAGTAAAATTAGTAATCTTTTCTCTGTTTTAGCAATACCACTTATAAATTCACCTTTTACACCAGATACAATTTTTGGTGGAGATTCTATAATATTTACAGCAATTTTTTCAACTTCTGATATTTGGTCAACCATCACTCCAAATTGGAGTTCCTCTGTTTTTAAAATTAATATTTTCCATTCATCGCTTACTTCAATTGGGGGAATTCCAAATCTTTTTCTTAAATCCATCACAGGTATTATATTTCCTCTTAGGTTTACAATACCTTCTATAAATTTCGGTGTGTTTGGTATTTTTGTAATCTCAGTCATTTTTATTATTTCCTGCACCTGTAATATATGTACTCCATAGTAACTTTTTTCTAATTCAAAAACTACTACTTGTAGTTCGTCAGTATTTTTTTCTTCTACATTTAAAGCCACGATTACCCCTCCCTAAAAATATTTTCTATAGTTTT
>JAAYPW010000011.1 GCA_012519615.1 Fusobacteriota bacterium | reverse complement strand
TTTTTTTCTATTAATTTATAAATTATATTATTTCTATTTATAAACCAAAAACTATTATCTTCCAATTCAAAGCACATATTATTTCCATCTTCAGGATAAGATATATTTTTTTTATCTTCTGAAAAGTATATTCCATCTATTTTTTTTAATTTACTACAAATTTTATCTAATATTTTATCCATATTTTCTCCCTTTTGTATATATATACGCTACAAAGAGAAGTTTTTTATATCTCCTCTTCATCTTTCGGTAATGTTTTTTCCCATTCATTAAAATAATCTTTCTTTAAGTATATAACAGTATAAGTATCATCATATACCATTACCCAATTATCTTTTAGATTGTCATATATTTTACGTAATGGTGTGAAACTTCTCATCATTATCCAATTTGGATCATATTTAGTAATTTGCTCCTCCCAACCGTAACCTAAATCAAAGATTTTTCCATAATCATTCATTATATCTATAGAGTATAGATTTGTCCTATTATCTATAAATACCTTCATCTCTGGATATTCCCATATTAGCAAATTACCATACATCTCCTCTTGAATACCTTTTCCCAGGATTTTATACTCTCTTAGGTACTCTATCCCCTCTAGTGGTTTCTTCCATACTTCCGTTTTGTACCTTTTTTCTATCTCACTATTTAATATAAATAGTGATGCAATTATTACCACTATAAATACTGGACTAATATAGTAATTTCTGTTATTTAATCCATTTTCAGATGAGTTTTCTATTTTCTCAATTGTCTTTTTTAACCATTTAAATTTAAAAAATTCTAAATCTATCATATTTGGTACTGTGATAATTACCATAATTATATAGATTGCAATATGTCGCTGTGCGAAGAAAAACATATATTGCCAAAACAATATTGTAAGTAGATACTCCATTTTCACCCTTTTTTTCTTAAGAAATGCCAATATTCCCAATGTAAAAATGAAAAAATAGTTAAAAATCTTTGCAAAATCATGAAAATTTGCTGATCTCCATTCACCTAATCGAAACTTAAATATATCTCTATATAGGTAAATTGTATGTGAGATAAGCTTATATCCATATGGATTTGCTAAAATTGATAGTAATAATCCACCGAAAACATATATCATTATCTTAACTCTTCTTTTTTTCTCTGTTTTATCAATATCATTAAGTGTATTTTCATAAAGTAGACTATTTAAAATAACCCCTATAATATATATCCCTAATATAAAATATCCAAATACAAAATCAGAGTTTAGATTTTGCCATAATATCTGTAATATAATAAGTGAATATATTTTATTTCCACCATATCTATAATAACTATCTATAATAATAAAAAATAGTGTAATTATAAGAAAATTAATAGTGAAAGGGATAATTACCCATTGTGACATACTTACATAGCATCCAATATATACAAATAGAAACGATACATATATATTTGCACGAGTTTTACCTAAATATGCAAATATTAATGAAAATGGTAGTGCAATAATAATAGCTGTAAAGCTAACTATCCCACGTAATCCAAAGTATTTCAATAGAAAACCGTATATTAACTGCATAAGCCAGTTCCCGTTTATCCATTTGGCACCGTCCATTGTATAGGAAAAAATATCATTACTTAATATTTTCCCATTTTCCACCATCCAGCTACCAGCTTTTATATGTGGTAATACATTGGAATTAAGCATACTATCATTACCAAGTAGTGTAATAACTGCTATAATAATAAAGAACATAAAACTATTTATTGTAATTATTTTTCTATTATTCATTATAAGTATCACCTACAATCTCCATATTTTCATCTATAATCTCGATTATCTCCTCTTCTGCAGTTTTCCCCACTGATATTTTCTTACGTGCTACAATATCAAAATTATCCTCGTATAATATATCATATCTATCTGGTGAGATTTTAATATAATTATATAGGTATTTATCACGATTTTTACCAACTAAAAACCATGTAATATTATATTTTTCAGTAACTTCATCGATGCTATATAAATATTTTATATTATGTGCTTCCATATGCTCCTCTGGTGTGAATATGCTCCCTCTAGTATCTAGATAGTTTAATCTCTCAGGGTAGAAATTCCACGTAATATACCCACCATATACATATGAATGGTAACCGTTATTCGTTTCCCTATTCTCTTTTAGATACTCAATAGCACCAACTGGAAATCTTGCTGGATTAATTGCTCCATATCTATCTAATAATTTAGAAAAATATGGGATAAATAGTAATATAAGTGTAGTAATTACAATATTAATTCCAATTGCACCTTTTATTTTACGATTTTCCCTATCTATTAGATAATCACTTATTTTACCCACTTTATCTATTAGTTTACTATTAAATGCTTTAAATTCACCACTATTAAATAGTTGTGGTAATATAAGTATCATCATAGCACCAAAAACAGATATATTTCTCTGATGAACTAACCCTGTCATAAGCAAGTATAACATAATAAGTAGGTAGTGAACTTTTACCCTTCTGAAAAATAGTATAAATGTAGATACAGATAATACAATTGCTAGATTAACCATTGAGCCACCATGTGTAAATGTAGGCGAAATAAAATCCCCTACTATCGGTTTTAGAAATTTCATACTTTCAGATGTGAAAAAATTAATATAGAATCTAATATTAATTGGATTAATAAGAGAGGTAAGAAATAGTAACCAAAATGTCCCTGATAATACTATAAATTGCTTGAATTTCCCCTTCTCTTTATGAAAAATATAATCATATAAAGCACCAATGGCGAAAAATGCACATATCATCATCCCATATAGAAACGAACCATGCATATTTACCCATAATATATTTATAATTGGTAGTAGATAGATAGTGTATCTATCTTTCCCTTCATAATATCTCTCAAATACAATGAAAAATAGCACTATAAATAGCTCAATAAATATATGGTTACGAACTGTCCAACTTTTATTAAGTACTGGTAACATAGCTAAAATATAGAACATAATTACAAAATAATTTATCTTTTTACTTACTAGATATCTATATGCTATATATAGAGATACTACAATGTAATAATCTACAAATAGGATTAACCCCTTAAATCCAAAATATTTATATATAGATGCAAATATCACATCACCTAACCAGCTAAGATACGCCCACTCACGAAATTCAAATAAAAATGAGAATAGCTCCCTGTCTAGGTACCAGCTTCTATTTTCTATATACCATTCCCCTTGCTTTATGTGCCAAAGTATATCACCATCAGTATTTAACATAACATTTCCACGATAGATAATGATAAATATTGCAAGTAATATGAAGAATAGATCACCTAAGGTGAATAGTGTTTTTTTCTCTGTCATTTCCAAATCTCCTTTATAGTTTTTTATATATATTATTATAGTACTATATATTTATACACTTTTTTCTCTAAAAAATCAAGTATTACTTTGTTTTGTATTGAATTAAATAAACCTCTCCGCCCGTTGGGCACCTCTCCTAGAAGGAGAGGCATTTTGTAATGGTTTTTAAATTTTATCTTTGTTTTCAAAGGCTCTACCTCTGGGAGAGCTGGCGCTTTAGCTACTGAGAGGGTTATATACCTCATTTTAATTTTCAATGTAATTTTATTAAAACAAACCTCTCCTCCTCTCCTAGAAGGAGAGGCTTTTTGTAACGGTTTTT
>JAAYPW010000105.1 GCA_012519615.1 Fusobacteriota bacterium | reverse complement strand
ATTATCCAGATCAATTGTTGTATCTGTAATTCTATTAATACTATTTTTCGTTTCTGTGATATTTATCCCTTTTTTATCGTTATATTTACAGATTGAACTGTCATCATCAAATTTATTATTGTTAAAAACTTTACATTTTTTCCCATGTTCGCATAACAATTTACTTTGTTTATCAAAACATTTCGGACAACGTTCCCCTTTGAAACATTCCTCTATAATATCTCTACTTTTTTTACCTTCTCTTAATTGAGAAAATATATCTATACTTACCTCTTTTACTTTTTTCATCTCTTTTAATGCAGTTATTGTATTTAATTTAGATTTACCTTCTATATATTCACTTAATTTATCTGTATCTTCTCTATTTAATGTGCTATTATTATAAAAAGGTAAATAACCTGTATAAAATCCGTTTGATACTATAAATGGTGGGTTTCCATTATTAAATTCATCTAAAATCTCTTTAAATTTTGGTTCCCCTTCTATATATTTCATCATCCACATAATATGTCCCCATATAATATCTGATTCTAAATTAGTTATAAAAGAGCTTTTTGGCTTTATTATTAATTCATATATGTTGTAATCCAAAATTTTTCACCTCTTTCCAATTTAGTATAATTTTATCTCATCTTCTCCAATATCTATTCCATTAATTTTAAGATTATTAAATTTTATTTGCCCATTACCTCTTGATATTCCTCCACCTACACCATCTAATGATATTAATTTCATACCAGAATATATATCCTTTATAATTTCATCTTCATTATCATCAGAAAATATTTTACATGTTATATTAAATTCAAATTTTGTTCCTGCAGGTACTCTCTCTACATTTCTAGGAGTCGCACTTGAATCTAGTCTATTTATACTATTTTCATATTTCATCTCTGTATCTGTACCTTGTATTCCTTTCATTCTTTGTAATCTTTTTCTTGATTCTTCAACTAAATAAGCATCACGCACAGTTATTCTTGTAGGCCCCGAACTAGCACGTTTCGCATCTTCTGCACCTCTACCAAATATTTTACATATTGGGCAATCTACCTCTATACAACTATGAACTTTTCCATCTCCTGATACTTTACCTTTATTCCACTCCAATAAACTTCTCATTTTACCTTTTAAACTACTACCAGGTATATACGGTTCATTATTTTGAGGATTTCTTATTATTGGATTATCATTTCCTCCAATCTCAATAATATTACTTGAACCACCTATTCTCAATCCAGTTAATGCCTCTATTTCCCCTGTTATCTCTATTATTTTATCTAATTTCATTAATTTTACCCCCTTTTTATCTTATTCTTCTAATCTCCATAATAACCAACTACAGCTTCAAAAAAAAGTAGAAAATGTTCAAATGATTCTACATCTTTTTTTTCACTTAATAACTCAATATTTTTTTTCATAAATTCTACAAATATATCCGATACTAACCCTCTTTGTTTTGAATATGCAACTTTAGAATCTAACATCATTATTAAAGGAAATAGTTTTTCATACTCTTTTTGTAATTCAGTATCCTCATTTGTCCAGTTAAGTCTATTTTCCAGAGCTTTTACCTCATTATAAAATTTTCTTATTTGTGTTTTTGTAGTTTGGACTTTACCACCTTTTTTTATATTCTCTGCTATCGTTTGAGCATAATCTCTTATTATTTTTTCATTTAAGATATTATCGTCATTAGTATAGCTTTTTATTTTACTAATTACATCACTCATATTTTTACCTCCCTATTATTTTCTATTTTTTCTTACTGCAATATTAAGTGAAATTTTAAAGGAATCTATTAAAGGATCCCCTGTTTCTGGGTTTCCATAACTAAATATTTCATGAAATTCTCCCATAGATAATTCATCCATTATATCTTCAAAACTCATATTACTAAAATCAAAATCTTCTTTTTTTACTATTTTTTTCAATTTAGGTAATATATTCCGTGTTACATCATATCTGTATTTTGAATAATACATCAGTTTTTCTACTTGTCTATTGTCGTTTGCATAATCAATTGCCATATTAGTATAATTAAGTAGTCTGTATATGAAACTTTGTGAAAACAGTGCATCATCTTGTCCGTTTCTAGATTCCATATCTCTATTAAGTAGTTTTAGATTATCTGACATCTCATCGTATTTATCCCATTTCATTGGATGATTAAATACCGCAAGTGAATCTTTACTGTTATTTTTCGCCATCTCCTCTAATCTATTAGCTTTTCTAGCTGCATTACTTACTGGTTCACTTGGTTTTATAATAGCAACTCCCGCCGATAATGTTATCTCATCGTTATTACAAGTAAATTCCTTAAATTTATCGTAAATATATTTAGAAGTTTCAATAATTTTATCCCATGGTCCCAATATCATAAGGTCATCTCCACCAGAATAAATAATATAGTTATTTGTCATATCTGGTTTTTCTACTATTTTTCCATTTTTTTCTTCTGGAATTTTACTATTTTTAAATTCTAACGGGATCCATCCTGAGAAAAACGCATCTAACATTCTGCTTAATGTTGCTATTCGTGAAATACTTAGATTGTTTTTATTATCATCAGGATTATCTATACTTTTCTTATCTAAACCAATACTAAATATTGCACTTAAATTATCAACATCTGCTTTTAATACAGCAAGATTTTTTACACCTTCACTTTCAATTGAAATTTGTTCAAATGTTTTTGGTATATTTTCTCTAAACTCTTCATCTATTTCAGTTGCTATAGTTAATCTATCATATTCCTCTTTTGTTTTTATTGTTGGGATATACCCAGCATAATATTTGAAACCTGATGCATAATTTTCTAAAAGTTCACTCTCTTTAAGATTTAAAACTAAATATGGATTTATATTTTCAGAGAATAATTCATTTTTATTCTTATAAAAAACAACATAAGTTTTATCTTTTTTAAAAAATGAGATTACCCTTTTATTAGATATTTTTTTATCTTTTTCAAGTTGATTTTCTCTATAAAATGCAAGGTATTCCGTTGTTGGTAGCCATGTTCCTATTTTTTCATCATTTTTACATTTAATACACACATGTTCTTCCAAATCTTTTGACCAAAATTTTCCACATACTTTACATAATATCCCACCATCATAATTTTCACTAATTACATTTTTCCCTTTTAAATGAAGTTCATATTTTTTATTTTTGTTCTCATTTATTTTGTCGTTAATTTTATCATAATAATTTGCAAATTCCCTAAAGTTTTCTCCACTCATCTCAATATTTGCAGTATTTAGATAGATCTCTCCATGGAATTCAGTATATAACCAATCTTCAATCTCTAATCTTACCTCTTCTACTATTTTACGTGTTTTTTCTGTGTTATCAGCTATTATATAAAATTTTCCTCCAGCTGAAATTACGTTATTAGCTATAGTTAATCCGATTTTGTTTAAATATTTATGTACCACTATATCAGATAATATGCTTATAAAAAACGATCGTGATCGTAGCCTTTTGGAAATTTTATCAGTTGTATCAATACCGTAGATATAGTTTTGAATCCCTGAAATATCACCACTTATTAATAGAAATTTTTTTATTTTATCAACTTTAGTAGATTTTACTGATTTTTCATCAATAGAATTTTTTTCTACGTGGTATTTATAGCTTGCTAAAGCTAATGCTGATGTAGATTTAAGATGATCAAATAGAGATATATCTGAAATTTTAGTAGTAGTATCTGAGGGGATACACCATAGATATTTCTCTAATAAATAGTACAATTTTGTGAAAAATTCATTAAAATTTTCACTTTTTAATTTTTGAAGTTCACAACCTAATTTTTCCACATGATTATCTACCTCTTCAGCCTTATTCCTCTTTCTAACATCATATTCTACAGGAAATATCTCTCGAGGATGAAACGGATTTAATCTGTATATATACTCTTTTTCATCTGATTTTTTGCTTGACTTCATAGATATTTCATGAAAAATACTATCTAATCTTCTTGTTTTAAAGTAATTATTATTATCTTTCTCATCATCTCTTTCATATGAAGAATAGGTATCAGATCTACTTACTATGTATCCTAAACTTAATAACTCATCTTTTAATCCCTTTACCTGTAATTCTTCTGGCATTTTTGAATATTCATGATGTCTTTGTACAAGATCCTTTAATACATTGGAAAGCTTATTTTTTTTTATAATTTCATATTCCTCTAGTGCAGCAACAAAATCTTTTGATGCCATAGGATGAGTTCCAGATGAATCTTTTTTGGTTCTATTATATAATTTTCCAATATCATGTAATAGTCCTGCTAATGCAACAACCTCTTCTAAATTTTTTAATTCCATTATTTCACCACCTTTTTTATTTATAATACTTTTTTTAAGTATTTTTTATATAAAATTTAATTACAAGCTTTATATTTTTATTATATCAACTTAAATGTGACCAAAATTTTATTTTTGTGACAAGTTTTTTCTAT
>JAAYPW010000104.1 GCA_012519615.1 Fusobacteriota bacterium | reverse complement strand
ATAATTAAAATAAACTATAATTAATATATTCTATTTTTTTTCTTTTTTCCTCTTTTTTATATAAATTTTTTCTTAAAAATATCTATTTAATATTATTAAATTTTTCAAAATCAATCTTTTTAGCTGTTTTAAATTCATATTTACCTTGATTTTCTATATCTAAAGTAACAATATCTCCATTTAACGATATGTTGTATTTAATATTATTGTCTCTATTTAAAGCAACATTAAGTAAAAACAGCAATTTTTCAAATCCATCACCACGATAAAAATTATAAACTTCATCTGCTTGAGCAAGTCTATACTCCTCCTTATATATCGACATATTTTCCATATTTTTTAGCATTTCATATATATTATTTATATCTAAATGATTTGTTCTATCAATTGACACAGGGTTTCTTTCAAAATTCGCTTTAATAAATGGTGTATAGTCAACCTTACTCATATCTCTAAACGCATAAAAAGCTAGATCTGCAGTTATATTCTCTTCTCTAATACTTTCTAAATAATTAATAATTTCTTCCCTTGTCATACCAATTTTTATATCAATTTTTTTACTTTCTACATATTTTTTTTCACTAAGATTAGGTAAACTTGGTACAATTTCACAAAATTCAACTAGTTTTTCCATTATTTCATCTACATTTTCAAAATTAAATTGTGATTTTAATAGGTTTAAATCACTTTCTTTCTTTAAATTAATTTTATTATTTTTAAAAAATATATCTAAATCTGATAAATTAGTCCTGCTTTTTATTTCTGTAACATAAAAGTTATCTTCATCAATACTTTTTATAAGTTCACATTGATTTGATTGACCCAACTTAATTATACTATTTTTTTCATAATTATATAAATCTTCTGCTTTTATATAACGCGATTTCCCGTTATAATCACATTTAAATTGAAAATATTTTTGTAAATCAACATTTTGTCTTAAAAAATTAGCTAATATCTCAAAATTAATATCTATTTTTAAAAACTCAATTAATGTTTTTTCAAATACTTTATATGATTCTTTTTCGATAGTCATATTATCATAGGCAATATGTATATATCCAGTATTATTTGTTATAAATGTTACATTTTCATTTTGAATTGCCCGTTTTGCTTTAAATGACATCTCTGTTCCGTTGAACCACATATTTTTTGTGACAATTCTACGATTATTTGTTACAATTCCGTCATTTACCATTACAAAATTTTGTGAATGTAGTGGTGTCCCCAATAGAAATATATCTTCTAAAGGGATCTCTCCAATTACAAATAGTGCTGCTGCATATAATGTTGCAAATGATACACACTCCCCAGCACCAATATTATATCCCTCTTTATACCTAAATGCCTGCATTGCCTCTATTGTCTCAGTTTTCCAATAAGGGATTATATTCCCATCATATTTATCTAAACCAAAATGCTGTCTTATATCTATATCGAAATAATATTTATCCCCTTCGTATCCAAAAAGTGCATTACTACGAGATAATATATCTAAATCAATAAAATTATTAAAACGATCTAGTTCTTTCTCTTTTGTAGTTAATCCCCATGTATCAAGGTCAAGATTAAATACAAAATTATCCATAATATATTGTTTTATCCTTAAAATTTTTCTATATGAGTTCATTTTATCAATATTTTTAAACCACGGATCTTTCTTCCACTCCCATATAATATCAGACATTATATTTGATAACACAACAGAATACATTATTTCTGGGAATATAAAAATCTCCATATCCGAAAGTGTAATTGCTGATGAATATTTTTCTAGCATCTCTTTATTATTTATATCTAACATTTTAGCTCCTTTATCTATTATTTACTTACATAAAACACACTGACATTTTTGTTCTTTTATAATCATGTCATACTGCTTATCCAATTCTTTTCCATATTCGAGGAATTTTTTATCACGTTTATACATAGATAATATACTGTTATCCACTTCGAAATAATTACTCCAAAGATATCCATCACTACACTCTAATTCTTCCATAAATATTGCATATCCATAATCTCCTGTTTCAATAAAAAAATAATTGTTTTCTACAATAAATTCTTCATCCACTGTAAAACCATATTTTTTTAAATTACTATTGATTTCATTATAATTTGCAACATACCACTTCTGAAACCAGTGACATGCCACCTTTGAGCTAACCTCTGTCATCCCAGCACATGTGAAAAAATGGACCTGAATGTATTCACTCTCATCAATTTTATCTTTTCTAATAAATACGTCAATACTACTACTTTCTAAATAATCCAATACATGTTTTGCACTTTTTACATTTTCATCAATAACTTGCTCTATGTATTTATGAAATTTTTCTACAATATAATCTTTTATTTCATTTTCACTATATTCTAAATAACTTTTATTTACTTTTTTTTTAAAAAAAATACCTGTTTTTTTCTCTTTTTTTACACTAATTTTAGTTATATCTACATTACCAAATATATAAAAAATATTTGTAGACATTAAAATCACACCCCTATTTTGCTGATTGACCACCGTCTATATTTATATTTTGTCCCGTAATGAAGCTTGCTTCCTCCGAACATAGATATAATATTGTATTTGCAACCTCCTCTGGATAAGCTATTCTATTCATAGGATTTTGTTTTACAATCTCTTTTAAATCATCAATAAACATCTCTTCAACAAAAGAATTTTTAATTATCCAAGGACATATACAGTTTATATTAATGTTTTTTTCTGCATACTCCAGTGCAGCAGATTTTGTAAGACCAACGACAGCATGCTGTGAAGCAGAATATGAACTAAATCCTTTCATCCCACGAATACCTCCATATGAAGATAAATTTACAATTTTACCATAGTTATTTTTTAGCATCTCTTTAAGAACTGCTGTCATTGTAAACCATGTTCCTTTTACATTAATATCCATTATTTTATCCCAATCATGTTCTGTATATTCTGCAGTTAGTTTCGGTTCTAGTATAATCATAGCAGCATTTACAAGTATGTCTATTCCACCAAAATTTTGAACCGCTATATCCACTGCATTTGTTACACTAGCTTGATTTCTTAAATCTGTTTCAATAAATATTACATTACTACCACTTTCTATTAATATATTTGTTAACTCTATTCCGTCGAGTGCTTTATTACCGATTATAGCTACTTTTGCTCCATTTTTTACAAGTAATTCTACAGTTTTTAAACCTATTCCATTTACCCCACCTGTAACTATTGCTACTTTTCCACTAAATTTTTCCATATTTTTCGAGTTAAACTCTCCCCCCCTTTTTTTTTATATTTTAACTAGATTATTTTTAGAAATCATCATTTTCTAACTTTTTTGATGTTTTTTCTATATTTTCATATTTTTTATTTACTGTTTCAACAGCATCTTCTGCTTTTTTAATATATTGTTTTTCATGTTCAAAAAACTCTTCAATCTCATTTTTATTTAATTTTTTATCATTTTTTTTATTGCCACACCCTATAAATAAGACTACTATACATATTGATAACATTAGTTTTTTCATAATTTCCCCCATAATTCATATCTATTTTACAATATAAATTTTAAAAAAAAGCTCAAATTAAATTTAAGCTTTTCGATAAATTTTTTAGAAAAAGTTTAAAACACCTATGATTATAAATAATTTAAAAAATATTATGCTCTCTATAATCTTTTCTGTATTTTTCGTAAAATCCTTTTTTTTAAGAACAAATTTTTTTTTATCAAAAAAAATATATATTGTAAAAATAATTAATATTGTAATGATAAAATATATTTTTAAAGAACTTAGTATAACTCCTAACACATAAAAAAATGTAAATAACGAATCTAAAAAAAACTCTTTTTTTGGATTCTTAATTTCTAAATACGGTTGTCTTATTAATTTATAGTACATTGCAGTAGCTATTATTAATAAACCTGATACTGATAAAGAAAATATAATTCTTATATCTGATGTAAATGTTTTATCTAATATTAATGCAATAATAAGTACAAAAGAGGTAAAAAATAATATTAATATTTTTTTCATTAACATCACCTACCTTTTTTTAATATAATCCCCTAATTATATTTTACCAAATAAAAGTAAGTTTACTCTGAAAAAAAAGTTAAAATAATATTAAATTTCACCTGTTATACCTATCATTTTATTTCCTTCACCACCAGATGGTACCATTGGCAATACATTCTCCTCTTTTGATACCTTTATATCAAATAATACTGGTTCATCACTTTCTAGATTTTCTCTTAAAATTTTATCTAATTCAGATGGTAATGATATTTCTACACCTTTAATTTTATTTGCCTTAGCTAATAAAACAAAATCTGGATTAATATTTAGATCCACAGCAGAATATCTTCGTTCATAAAATATCTCTTGCCATTGTCTAACCATCCCTAAATAAGAATTATTTAGTATAACTATTTTCACAGCAATATCATATTGTGCAAGTGTTATGAGTTCTTGTGAATTCATCTGTATTCCGCCATCACCAACAATTGCAACTACTATCTCTTTTTTCTTAGCAACTTTAGCACCCATTGCAGCAGGTAACCCATATCCCATTGTACCCGCTCCTCCAGAAGAACATAAATGTCCCGGTTTTTTAAAATCATAAAATTGTGCCGCCCACATTTGATGCTGCCCAACATCTGTTACAATAATTGCTTCACCTTTTGTAATTTCATTTATTTTTTCAATTACTTCTTGTGGTTTAATTATATTTGGATCTTTTTTATATATTATTGGATACTCTTTTTTCCATTTTATTACTGTTTCAATCCAGTTTTTAATGTTATCTTTATTAAAATCAGTTATTTTTTTATTGATTTCACCAATTACATTTTTTAAATCTCCAACAATTGGGACCTCTGCTCTCCTATTTTTTCCTATTTCAGCAGGATCAATATCTATATGAATCACTTTAGCATTTGGTGCAAATGTTTCCAATTTACCTGTAATTCTATCATCAAATCTCATACCGACAGCAATTAAAAGATCTGAATCATAAATTGCATAATTTGATGCCACAGTTCCGTGCATACCAGCCATTCCTAGATAATTTTCATATTCGCTTGATAAAGCTCCAAGCCCAAGTAGTGTAGAAGTTGCAGGGATCTTTGTATATTCTAAAAATTCCTTTAATTCTGTATCAGCCTTTGATTTAATTATACCAGCACCTAAAACTACTAATGGTTTTTCTGATTTATTTATATACTCCACAGCAAGTTTTATCTGTCTTATATTCCCAATATAGTTTGGAGAATAACTTCTTATTTCAACTTTTCTCTCGTATAATTTTTCGAAATCACTCATTTTTATACTTTCAACCTGTATATTTTTAGGAATATCGATTAAAACAGGACCAGGTCTACCAGTTTCAGCTATATAAAATGCCTCTTTCATAAATTTTACAAGTTCTTCTATACTTTGTACTAAATAACTATGTTTAGTAATAGGTAAAGTTATCCCTGTAATATCAGTTTCTTGAAATGCATCATTTCCTATTAAACTAAGAGGTACTTGCCCTGTAATTATTACCATAGGTACCGAGTCCATGTGTGCTGTCATAATACCAGTAACAAGATTAGTGGCACCAGGCCCTGATGTAGCTATACAAACCCCCACTTTACCTGTCACTCTTGCATACCCATCTGCAGCATGTGCTGCACCTTGCTCATGTCTTACCAATATATGATTGATATCTCTAAAATCATATAGTTCATTATAAATTGGGATAACTTGCCCACCAGGATAACCAAAAACATCTTTTACCCCTTGTCTTCTAAGACATTCCCATACTATTCTTGCACCATTTATCTCCATGCTTTTCCCCTTCCTATTATAATAATCAATTTATATTAAAATTAATCAAGTTTAAGCACTTCTAAAAATGCTTCCTGAGGAATTTCTACATTTCCTATTGATTTCATCCGTTTTTTCCCCTCTTTTTGTTTTTCTAATAATTTTCGTTTTCTAGAAATATCCCCACCATAACATTTAGCTAATACATTTTTTCTCATTGCCTTAATTGTTTCTCTTGCTATTACTCTACTACCTAGTGCTGCTTGTAATGCAATTTCAAATTGTTGTTTTGGTATTACATTTTTTAATCTCTCTACAATAGCTCGTCCACGACTATAAGCATGATCTTGATGTGCAATAAATGAAAATGCGTCTACTGAATTTCCGCTTACCAATATCTCTATTTTTACAAGTTTACTTTCTTTATATCCTAGCATCTCATATTCAAAAGATGCATAACCTTTTGTTCTAGATTTTAATTTATCATAGAAATCTAAAACTATCTCTGCAAGTGGTAACTCATACACAATCATAGCTCTAGTTTCGTCAATATAACTCATATCTAAATAATTTCCACGTTTTTCCTGACAAAGTTCCATTACATTCCCAACATAATCTTTTGGAACCATAATAGTTCCTTTAATATAGGGCTCTTCAACAGCTCTTTTTTGCACTGGTAGATCTTCAGGATTGTCAATTACAATGACGTCTCCATTATCAAGATGCACTCTGTATTCAACAGAAGGTGCTGTTGAAATTAGATCAATATCATATTCTCTTCTTAATCTTTCTAATATTATCTCCATATGTAGTAATCCTAAAAATCCACATCTAAATCCAAATCCTAAAGCTATTGATGTTTCCGGCTGAAATGTAAGTGATGCATCATTTAATTGTAGTCTTTCTATAGCTTCACGTAACCCTTCATAATCATCTGTAGAGATAGGATATACTCCTGCAAACACCATTGGTTGTGCATGTCTATAACCCTCTAAAGCAAACTTAGTAGGATTTTCTTCTAAAGTAATTGTATCTCCTATTTGTGTATCTTTTATACTTCTCATTCCGGTAATTATATATCCAACAGAACCTGCTGTTAATTTTCCAGTAGATTTCAAATTTGGTGAAAAAATACCACAATCTAGAACTTCAAACTTTTTGTTTGTTGACATAATAAGAATATTATCACCTTTTTTTACTTCACCTTCTACTATTTTTATATATGTTATTACACCTTTATATTCATCAAAATGTGAATCAAATATAAGAGCTTTTAAAGGCTTACTACTTTCTCCAGTTGGTGCTGGTATTTTTTTTATTATTAATTCTAATAATTCAGTAATTCCAATACCTGATTTAGCACTTACCATTCCTGTTTCTGATATATCAAGTCCTATTAAATCTTCTATCTCTAACTTAACTTTATCTGGATCAGCAGCAGGTAAGTCAATTTTATTTATTACTGGTATAATTTCAAGGTCGTTTTCTAATGCAAGATACACATTTGCAAGAGTTTGTGCTTCTACACCTTGTGATGCATCTACCACTAATAATGCTCCTTCGCATGCAGCAAGGGAACGCGATACTTCATATATAAAGTCAACGTGTCCAGGTGTATCTATTAAGTTAAATTCATATCTATTTCCATCTTGCGAATCATAAAAAAGTGTTACTGCTTGTGCTTTTATAGTGATCCCTTTCTCTTTTTCCAGATCCATATTATCTAGCACTTGAGATTTCATCTGTCTTTTATCTATTGTACCTGTTAACTCAAGTATTCTATCAGCAAGTGTAGATTTTCCATGATCTATATGAGCAATTATTGAAAAATTCCTTTTATATTTTTGATTGGACATTTAAATTATATTCCCCCTTAATTTATATTGCAAATTATAATATTTTTATTTAAAAAGTTTTACATTCTTTTTCAATTGCACCTGTTAAATTTGAGAAATTAAAGTCAATTGCAAGAACTCCCACAAATTCATCATTTAAATTAATAATTGGAGAAGATGCTGTAAAACAAAGTTTTTCTGTTGTAAGAGATATATAATAATCTGTTACATGAGTTTTTCCATTTTTTATCACATTTGAAAACCAGTCACGATTTTTTCTATTGTCCCCTTTTTTAGAGATATCTTTAGATTTTACAATCCAAGGCTGAGAAATATTATCTGTGACTTGAATACCGTTTGTGTCAGTAACATACGCCATCTGTATAGATTTATTATGTTCTATAAGGTAATTTAAAGTTTTTACAATTTCGTATTCTTGCATATTTTGTAATTCCTCTTTGGAAGAATACTCTTCCACAAGACTAATTGCTGTTTTAAGAGCAATCTCCTCTATCTCATTGTATTTTGTTTTAAATAATTCAGGAATATGTAGTCTAGTTAAATTAGAAAGCTCTTCATCGGACATAGATGTTGTTCTACCTTTATTATATTCCTCTTGTACAAGTTTATATATTGCTGTAATTGCTGGATGTTTTTTACTAATCTCCTCTTTAGGATTCATAGTTGTATTTATCCAGTGTGCAATACCTGCAATTCCTGATTTATCTGTTACACTTACTTTTAATGGTCGATTTAATATTGCTGCTGTATCAAATATATTATATATTTCCTCATTTTTAAGCACACCATCTGCATGTATCCCTGCTCTTGTTACATTAAAATCTCTTCCAACAAAAGGATATCTACTACTTATATTTATTCCCATATCATTTTGCATATATTTTGCTATTTCATCAATAACTTTCGTATTTATAGTACTATCATGTCCTTTTAATGATAAATAATCAATAATTAATCCTTCAATTGGTGGATTACCTGTTCTTTCTCCAATACCTAATAAAGTCCCATTCACACTAGATGCACCATATAACCAAGCACTTGTACCATTTACTAGCACTTTATGAAAATCATTATGACCATGCCACTCTATTAATCGAGACGGGACGCCTAATTCACTTCTAAATATATTTACTAATTTAGGTACAGATCTAGGTAATGTCCCTTCTGCAAAAGGAACTCCATAACCCATTGTATCACATAATCTAATCTTTACATCAACACCTGATTCTTTACTAATGTTCATTAATTCTTCAACAAATGGAAGCACAAAACCGTGTATGTCGGCACGTGTAATATCTTCTAAATGACATCTTGCTACAACACCATTTTCTACAATTTTTCTAACTACACTTAGGTAGTGATCCATAATCTCTTGTCT
>JAAYPW010000103.1 GCA_012519615.1 Fusobacteriota bacterium | reverse complement strand
ACCCAATCGCAATGGAAAAAGGTGGAAAATTCGCTATAAGAGAAGGCGGAAGAACAGTTGGAGCAGGAGTAGTTGCTGAAATAGTACAATAATATATTAATATATAAAGAAAGAGGCAAAATTCTGCCTCTTTTTATTATTAAAAAGAACATAATAGATAAAATATATGGCAAAAGGAGGTAGTTGTGTAAAAAATACACAACAAATACTAATATGGGAAAATTGATAAAAGCTATAACAAAAGAAAATAATGCACGTCTTTATTGTGTTGATACAAAAGATATTGTTGGAGAAGCTAAAAAAATACATGAAACAAGTTTAACAGCAACAGCTGCCTTTGGAAGAATGTTAACAGCTGCAGTTCTTATGGGAGCAGATTTAAAAAATGAGAGAGATTTAATAACTTTAAAACTGGATGTTGACGGTCTTGTGAGAAAAATTATTGTTACAGCTAATAAAAATGGTGATGTAAAAGGGGATATATATAATCCAGTTGCAGAAGTACCGCTAAATACAAAAGGAAAATTAGATGTAGCAGGAATTGTGGGAAAAGGTACAATTACTGTAATTAAAGATATTGGTATGAAACATCCGTATTCTGGAATAAGCCCTATAGTAAGCGGAGAAATAGGTGAAGATTTATCATATTATTTTTATCATTCAGAACAGATACCATCTGTAGTAGGATTAGGTGTTCTTGTAAATAATAATGAGGTTATTAGTTCTGGTGGATTTTTAATACAACTCCTTCCTGGAGCAAAAGATGAATTTATCGATAAATTAGAAGCAAAAGTTAATAAAATTGGATCAATTACAGATCTATTTAATGAAATGAGTGTTCTAGATGTGTTGAAATATGTAATGAAAGATGTAGAGGAATTTGAAATACTAGACGAGATGGATACTGTATATAGATGTAATTGCGACAAAGATAGATTTTATCGTGGAATAATAACTCTAGGTAGAGAAGAGATAGATAATTTATTTAAAAATGAGGATAATATTGAAGTTTCTTGTAATTTTTGCAAGAAAAAATATTCTTTTATAAAGCATGATTTTAATAGCTTATAAAAAAGTTAAAGTATATTATTTATAGGTCGATATAATTATTGTGATTGTTACAAAATTTTATTTACCTCTCCGTAAAAAAAAGATGGTTTTGCTTGACCATCTTTTTTTATTTTTTTTTTAAAAAATTGTTGTATTTTACAAAAAGTTTTGATATAATAGACAAAAGGTAAAAAAAAATGAACAATAATTTAATAGAAAATATTGGTAATTTGAAAGGAGAGTGAAAAACCACATTTTATTTAATGTGGCTAATATGATAACTAATAAGATAGGTATAGTTGGGTTAGGTGTGGTTGGAACGGGTACGCTTAAGATATTAATTAATGAAAGAGATTCAATATACAATAAAATGGGTGTATGGATTGATGTAAAAAAAGCTTGTGATTTAAATATTAATAGAGAATTTGAATTTGACTTTAATAAAAATATATTAACTACAGATTATAGTGAAATTATAAATGATCCTGAAATTGGAACTGTTGTGGAATTAATCGGCGGAGACGGTATTGCTAAAAAAATTATATTAGATGCTATTAAAGCTAAGAAAAATGTTGTTACAGCAAATAAAGCTTTAATTGCAAAACATGGGAAAGAGTTATTTGAAGAAGCAAATAAAAACAATGTGAAAATATATTTTGAAGCTAGTGTAGGGGGAGGAATCCCAATTATCACACCATTAAAAGAGTCTTTGGCAGGTAATAGTATTTTAAGTATTAAAGGTATTATAAACGGAACAGCAAACTATATATTAACAGAGATGACGGAGAAAGGTCTTGAATTTAAAGATGTACTAAAAAAAGCACAGGAGTTGGGTTATGCAGAAGCTGACCCAACATTTGATATAGAGGGGATAGATACAGCTCATAAAATAACAATTCTTGCATCTCTTGCATATGGAGGATATGTAAACTTTAATAATGTAAGTGTAAAAGGGATAACTAAAATTACAAAAGAAGATATAGAGTATGCAAAAGATTTCTCATATAATATTAAATTATTAGCAAGTGCTAAAAAATTTAATAGTGAAATTGAGATAAGAGTGGAGCCAACTCTAGTTAAAAAAACAGAGATGCTTGCTAGTGTGAATGATGCTTATAATGCAATTGAAGTAGTAGGAGATTATGTTGGGAAGACATTATTCTATGGTCGTGGAGCAGGTATGGAACCAACTGGAAGTGCTGTTGTGGCAGATGTAATTAAATTAGCAACAGAAACAAATTATAAAGATGCTCCAAATGGAAATTACTATTACAATATTAATAATGAAATTAAATTAAAAGATATAAATGATAGTATTTCTAAATATTATATTAGATTAAAAGTAAAAGATGAGGCTGGGATGCTTGCATTTATTGCTGAAGAATTTAAAAAAGAGAATATAAGTATAGAGTCAATGATACAAACATCAAAAGCTACAAAAGATAATAATTTTGTGTCACTTATATTTATCACGCATGAAGCTAAAGAGAAAAATTTAGTAAATGCACTATCTAACATTGAGAAAAATAATGATATAGATATGAAAAATTCAATTAGTTTAAAAATAGATTAATAAATAAATTAATAAAAAGGTGATAAAATGGAAAAAGATAAATTTAGCTTAAAAGAAGGAAATACACCGCTTGTAAAAGCTATAAAAATACCTTTTTATCTTAATAATAACATTGAACTTTATTTTAAAAGGGAAGACAAAAATCCAAATGGAACATGGATAGATAGATACGTAAATAAAAAAATAGAAAGTATAATGTTAAAAAATAGTGAAGGAATTTTAGCATATGGACACTCCAGAGAGTTCATAACCTCTTTAGCTTCATATACAGCAAGATTAGGTGTAAACCTATATCTCTTTGTTTCAAAAAAAGAATATGAAAACTATAATTTTTCAATGTTTTTAGTTTTTGATCTAAAAATAATTGTTGTTGATGGTGAAAAAAAAGATATAATTAATCATTTAAAAAAGATAGAAAGTATATATCCATTAAACTATGTAGAATACTATGAGGATAATGATGTAATTGAAAATTTAATGTTTGAAGTAGAAAACGAGATAGAAAAAGTAGATTATGTATTTATGAATATAGATAAAAACAACACTATTTATTATAATATTTTATATGATTATTTTAATAAAAAAAATATTAAATTCATAGGAGTTACTTTAGATGAAAATATTTCAAAAGAGAAAAAAATTACTTTAATAGAGAATTATGAGGTTGAAATAGCATATCAATCCCTTCTTAAAAATGAAGGAATTATTGCTACAAAGGAGATAGCTATTTGTTTTGCAGGTGTGGATAATTATGATAAAACAATGGGATTTGAAGAAAATTCTAATGTTTTACAAATTCTAAAAAAAGATAACACGCAAACTTTAAAAAAAATATATAATAGTATGAGAATTGATTTAAATATTTCTACAATAGACATAGGATATGATAACTTTTTAGAGATTTTAAAATTGAAAAAAATAGAGGTGTAATCATGGAAAAAGTATTAGAATTGCTAAGAGAAGATGCTAGGGTAAGTACAAAAGATATGGCTATAATGTTAAATATTAGCGAAGAAGAAGTAATTGATAAAATGAAGAGTCTTGAAAAAAATAACATTATATTAAAATATACTGCTATTGTTAATGAAGATAAGCTCTCTGAAGATAAAGTAAGTGCTTTTATAGAAGCAAAAGTGACTCCTGAACGTGAAATGGGATTTGATGCAATTGCAGAGAGAATATATAAATTTCCACAAGTAAAATCATTATATTTGATGTCAGGAGGGTTTGACTTTTTAATACTTGTTGAGGGGGATTCTTTAAAAGATGTAGCTATGTTTGTATCAGAAAAATTATCTACTTTGGAATATGTACAAAGTATAGCAACACATTTCCTACTTAAAAAATATAAAGAAAATGGGATTAATATGGATGCTGAAAAAAAAGCAGATAATAGGATTGCGGTGATACCGTAATGATCGATAAAATAGCTGATTCAATAAAAGAAATAGAGCCATCAGGAATAAGAAGATTTTTCGATATTGTAAGTCAGAGAAAAAATGTAATCTCTTTAGGAGTTGGGGAACCAGATTTTACAACACCGTGGAATATAATTGAGGCATCTTTTTATTCGTTAGAAAAAGGACGTACACACTATACCTCTAATTACGGATTACCAGAATTAAGACAGGAAATATCTAAATATTTAAAAAAATATAATTTAGACTATAACGAGAAAGAGATAATTGTAACTGTAGGTGGTAGTGAAGGGATTGACATGGCATTACGTGGTATACTAAATCCAGGTGATGAAATTATTGTACCAGAACCAATATTTGTGCCGTATAAGCCATTAGCTACAATGTTAAGAGCAAAACCTGTAACAATAGATACTTCAAAAAATGGATTTAAATTAACAGCAGAGGAGCTAGAAAAACATATTACTCCAAAAACTAAGGCTGTAATATTATGTTATCCGAACAATCCAACAGGTGTAATTTTGGAAAAAGAGGAATTAATTGCAATATCTAAAGTCATTAAAAAACACAAAATTTGGTGTATAACAGACGAAGTTTATTCGGAGTTAACCTATGAAAACGAGCATTTTTCAATAGGTGAAATAGAAGGTATGAAAGAGTATACTATATATTTAAACGGATTTTCAAAAGCATTTGCAATGACAGGATGGAGAATAGGATATTTAGCTGCAGATAGAAAAATAATCGAACAATTGATAAAACTTCATCAATACGCAATTATGTGTGCTCCTGTAATGTCTCAATATGCTGCTCTTGAAGGATTGAAAAATAGTATGCCGCAGGTTCAAAAAATGAGAGAATCTTATAATAGAAGACGTAGATTAATCGTACATGGATTACGTGAAATTGGATTTACTGTATTTGAACCAAAAGGTGCAATGTATGTTTTTCCAAACATTAGTAAAACAGGACTAACAGCAGAGGAGTTCGCTGTAAAATTACTTGAAGAAAAAAATGTTGCTGTTGTACCGGGAGATGCTTTTGGTAAAGAATATAAAAACTATATCCGTTGCTCATACGCAACTTCAATTGAAGATATAAAAGAAGCCTTAAAAAGAATTGATGAATTTGTAAACAAAAAATAATATTTTATATATATATGAAAGGAAGAGAAAAAATGGCGTTAATAGTTCAAAAATATGGTGGTTCTTCAGTAGCAAATGCAGAAAAACTTAAAATTGTTGCAAAACGTGTTATTGATACAGTAAATGAAGGAAATCAAGTTGTTGTAGTTTTATCTGCACCAGCTGGTATGACAGATGAACTAACAAGAAAGGCTAAAGAAATTTCTAGTAATCCTTGTAAAAGAGAGATGGATGTACTTTTAGCAACTGGTGAACAAATTTCAATATCATTATTTAGTATGGCATTAAAAGATATGGGACAAGATGCAATATCATTTACAGCATATCAAATTGGAATAATTACCGATACGAAGCATACAAAAGCTAAGATACAATCTATAAATTCTGATAAAATTAAAGAACAACTTAATTTAGGAAAAGTAGTTGTAATTGCTGGATTCCAAGGGATAACAGAAAATAATGACATAACAACATTAGGTAGAGGTGGATCGGATACAACTGGAGTAGCATTAGGTGCAGCATTAAGTGCTGATGAAATAGAGATTTGTACAGATGTAGATGGAATATATACAGCTGACCCTCGAATTGTAAAAAATGCAAGAAAAATAGATAATATTTCATATGAGGAGATGCTTGAATTAGCAGGTTCTGGATCAAAAGTACTTCATTTAAGATCAATAGAAATTGCTGCAAAATATGGTTTAAAAATACACTTAAGAACAACATTTCAAAAAGAAAAAGGTACAATTGTTAAGGAGGAAGACGAAACAATGGAAAAATCAGTAGTAAGAGGGATAGGACATTCTAAAAATGAGGCAAAAATTACAATAACTGGTGTACCAGATGAACCAGGTATAGCGGCAAAAATATTTAGTGAAATTTCAAAAGAAAATGTAAATGTAGATATAATCATACAAAATCTAGGAGAACAAGGGAAAAATGATATATCGTTCACAGTACCAAGTTCAGATTTTGATAGAGCTAGAAAAGTTTCATTAGAGATAAAAAATAATCTAAATGCAAAAGAGGTAATCTCAAATGAAAGTATTGGTAAGGTTGCTATTGTTGGAGTTGGGATGAAAAGTAATCCAGGTGTAGCAGCTACAATGTTTAAAACTCTAGCAGATGCTAATATTAATATATTAATGATATCTACATCAGAAATAAAAGTTGCATGTATAATAAATGCAAATGATGTAGATAAAGCAGTAGAGGTATTACATAAAGCATTTAATTTAGGTAAAGAAATAGAATAATAAAGAGGTGAATATAGATGAAAAATATAGGTATAGTTGGTGCAACTGGTGCAGTTGGACAAGAGATATTAGGTGTATTAGAAAAAAGAAATTTTCCTATTAATAATCTAAAATTATTAGCATCTTCAAGAAATGCAGGTAAAAAAATAACTTTTAAAGGGAAAGAATATACTGTTGAAGAATTAGATGAAAATTCATATAAAGGTCTAGATATAATGTTATTTGCTGCAGGTGGTTCTGTATCTGAAAAATATGCAAGAGCAGCAGCAGAAAATGGAGTGGTAGTAATAGATAATAGTAGTGCATTTAGAAATGATCCGGATGTACCATTAATCGTACCAGAAGTTAATGCTGGTGATATAAAAAATCATAAAGGGATAATAGCTAACCCAAATTGTTCTACAATACAAATGTGTGTGGCATTGTGGCCAATATATAAAAAATATGGTATTAAAAAAATAATTATGTCAACATATCAAGCATCATCAGGTGCAGGAAAAGAAGGTATGGAAGAATTAATTGAACAAGCCAAAGAATTTTCGGCTGGTAAAGATATGACTGTGAATTATTTTAGACATCAATTAATGTTCAATGTAATCCCACATATAGATTCATTTACAGAAAATGACTATACAAAAGAGGAGATGAAAGTTGTACATGAAACACATAAAATATTTCATGATGAAAGTATTAAAATTTCTGTAACAGCTGTAAGAGTACCTGTTTTAAGAGCACACTCTGAAGCTATTACATTAGAATTAGGAGAGAAAGCAACTGCTAAAGAGGTAAAAGAACTTTTAGCAAGTTCCGAAGGAATTGTACTTCAAGATGATATTAAAAATGATGTATATCCAATGCCATATTTTACTGCAACAAAAGATGAAACTTATGTTGGGAGAATAAGGGAAGATTTAGTTTTTGAAAACGGAATATCTTTATGGGTGGTAGCAGATCAAATATTAAAAGGGGCAGCATTAAATGCTGTTCAAATTGCAGAATTATTATAAAAATTTAAATACCTTATATAATTTTATATATAGGGTATTTTTTTATTAAAATAAATATAAAAGAAAAATTGCAGAATCAAAAAAAATATGATATTATATAAATATATAGATTTATATTTCTTAAGAAAGGAGAGATTAATGGCGATCGATTGGTATCCAATTATAAATGGGAAATGCAATAGATGCGGCGACTGTATAGATAGCTGTCATTATAGTTTATTAAAATATGAAAATGGTCAAATAATATTGAATAATTATGAAAAATGTGAAAAAAATTGCAATAAATGTCAAAAGATATGTAGCGTAAATGCAATACATTATTATAATGGTACAAGTGAAAGTCTTTTAAACTCATTTTCTGGGGTTTGCAGTTGCCATTAAATCTTATTATTATGGAGAGTGATTAGTATGAAATTATCAAGTTATATTGATAAAAAGCTTGTATATGTTGGGATAGAGGCAAAAAATAAATACGAAGTAATAACTAAAATGGTAGAAATGATTGCTAAAGCTGATAATATTTCTAAAAATCAAAAAGAACAAATTCTGACATCTATTCTAAATAGAGAGGAAGAGATGTCAACAGTTATGGGAAAAGGAGTTGCTATTCCACATGCAAAAGTAGATAATTACGACGATATTGTTTTAGCTATTGGAATTTTAAAAGACCCTATATATTGTGAATCAGCGTTAAACATAAAAGAAGAAATAAAAGTGGTATTTATGATAATATCAGGTGTTGCAAAGACTAAAATAATGCTTAAGCTAATTTCTACAATTATGAATTTAGTATCAAATTCAGAATTGTTACAATTTATAAAAAATGAAAGCGAAAAAGATAACATTGTTAAAAAAATAAAAGATTCAAATATTGAAGTAAGCGAAAATGTAATAGCAGAAGATGTTATGGAAAAAAATATAGAACCTATTTTACTTACAAATACACTGCATGAAGTTGCAAGAAAATTTATTTTGGATAATATCACAGGTCTTCCTGTGGTAGATGAAAATAATCAATTTATTGGAGAAATTACAGAAAGAGAGCTTATTGAGTATGGGATGCCGAAGTATGCGTCTTTAATGAATGATTTAGCATTTTTAAATATAGGTGAACAAACATTTGAACTTTATTTTAAAAATGAACATTTAATAACAGTAAAAGACTTATATAGAAAAAATGCTTTAGCAGTAGATAAAAATGCCTCTGTAATTGAGGTATGTTTTTTAATGATAACAAAAGGAAATACAAGAGTATATGTTGTAGAAAATAAAAAATATATTGGTATGATAACAAGAAGCGATATTATAAAAAAAGTTTTGCATATTTAATTAAAATATAAATTATATTTATAGATATTGACTTTTTAGTTTAAATATGGTAAACTATTCCAGTTAAACGCTCATAATTAAGGTAAGATAGCACCTTTTATGGCGAAAAATTTGGAGGTGAAGTATATGTACGCTATAATTAAAACAGGCGGAAAACAGTACAAAGTAGAAGAAGGACAAAAATTAAAAGTAGAAAAGCTATCTTTAGATGTTGATTCAGAAGTAACTTTTGAGGAAGTACTTTTAGTATCGGACGGTAAAGATATTAAAGTTGGAAAACCATTTCTAGAAAATGCTAAAGTAGTAGCAACAGTTGTAGATAATGGAAAACATAAGAAAGTGGTCTCTTTTAAATATAAGCCTAAAACTGGTTTTCATAAAAAAATTGGACACAGACAAAATTTTACTGAAGTAGAAATTAAATCAATTGTATCGTAAGAATGGTACATCTATTTATTGTAAAAAAAAATAATAAAATCATAAGATTTTATGGAAAAGGTCATGCAAATTTCGCAAAAAAGGGTCATGACATTGTTTGTGCAGCTATATCTGCATTAACGCAACATACAGTTTTTGGTATCGTGAATTATCTTAAAATAGATGCAGAAGTTCATATTAAAGATGGATTTTTAGATTTAAATTTAGATAAAACGAATATAACTGAAAGACAAAGAGAAAAAGCTGATATTTTATTAGAGACATTAGTATTAACTCTAAAAAATATTGAAACAGAGTATTCTAAAAATTTTAAGTTATTTGAAGAGGAGGCATAATTATGTTTAAAATAAATCTACAATTATTTGCACAAAAAAAAGGACAAGGAACAAGTAGAAACGGTAGAGATAGTAATCCTAATTATCTTGGAGTAAAAAGATATGACGGACAAAAAGTAACTGCAGGTAGTATAATTGTTAGACAAAGAGGTACTAGAATACATCCAGGAAATAATATTGGTATGGGAAAAGATCATACTTTATTTGCAACAATTGAAGGATATGTTAAATTCGAAAGATTAGGAAGAGACAGAAAAAAAGTAAGTATTTATCCAGAAATAACAAAATAATTCATATAAAAGCAGTGTAATTAAATATTATACTGCTTTTTTTATAAATAAGAGTTGTATATTTTATGTTTAAAATTTAATTTTATTTCTAATGATAATCTAATTGTAACTAGAGAAATAGAATTAAATAATAAAGATGTATGGGTATTAATTGCTGATACTAATAAACTAAAGATATAAATACAGAAACTTATATACTTAATTTATTTTTAAATAAATTAGATGACCAAAAAAATAATGATATAAATACAGAAACAAGTTGAATTGTAGAATAAAGAGTATTTTGAATTGAATTTTGCATTTTCTTTTAAATACAAAATAAAAAATTAATACTTTTAATAACTATTTTGTAAAATAAAATATTAATCAAAGAAAAAAAGTAGTATAAAAATCAATTAAAGAATGAAAAAAAATAGAAAAAATAGTAAGTAAAATATATTTTTTCTAAAACAATAATAAAATAATATAAATTTGGAAATCAAAGAAATAAAAAAAAGTTAGGTAAAATCTAGAATTAAGCATTAGTCTTATATTTAATAATTTATATTTATAAAGTAAAATTAAATTATAGATTATTTATAACTATTTGTAATAAATAAAAATAAGTATATATAAAAATAATTTAATTGTATTTTAATATAAAAAAAACTTTAATATGTTAAAGTATAATAGAGTAAATTTAATATTAAAATGACAGGAGTGTGAAAAAATGAACGAATCTTTAGTACGTGATATTATCAAATTTAGAAAAGAGTATATTGCTAGGTATAAATATTATGTGGAACTATCTAAAATTTTAGAATCGAATATTATAAATCTATTAGATAAAAATAATATTAACTACATGACAATCGAGGTTAGAGTAAAAACTATAGAGAGTTTTATAGGTAAAATCATAAAGAAAAAAGAAAAATATGAAAATCCTTTCGAAACAATGACAGATATTATTGGAATTAGAATTATAAGCTACTATATAAAGGATACAGAAATTATATCAGAATTAATTAAAAAAAGCTTTATTATTGATGAGAAAAATAGTATAAATAAATTAAGTGTTTTAGATTATAATCAATTTGGATACAGATCTGTACACTATATAATAGATATCTACGATAGAAATAATATAGGATTTGATTTGGAAGTAGTAAAGGCTGAAATACAAATACGAACATTATTACAACACTCGTGGGCTGTTATAGATCATAAACTTAGATATAAAAGTATTGTGGAGATGCCACAAGACTTAAAGAGAAAATTATTTAGAATTAGTGCTTTATTAGAATTAGCAGATGAAGAATTTGAAAATATTAAGAATTATCTCTCTAATATCGAAAATTTTTATCTAAATAAATTTGAAAAAGGGGATTATAATATTGAATTAAACTCAACTTCAATGGCTGTATATATAAAAAGTAAAAGTAAAAATCTTAAAAAATTTCAAAATACACTTAAAAAATTAGGATTAATTGATACAAGTTTAAATTATGAGGAGAAACCAATTGACAACTTTCTAAATTTAATGCAGATGTTAGAAATCAATACAATTAAAGAGATTGATGATGTCCTTGGTATATCGGAGGAGAGTGTGCTTGGATTAAAAGATGATATAGATAATCTTTTTGATGATGATAATAAAATGGTTTTCCAAATTTCAAATTATATTAATATATTTATTTTTGTACTTTTATTTAGAGGTAATATTGATAAGGTGAAAAATATAAAACAAATTAAACAGGAAAACATTGACGATATTATGAAGATGAGAAATATTATACAAAAAAAATAAATATAATAAAAAAAAAGGAAATACTTAAATTTTTAGAATAGTATTAAAGAGTACTTAATATTGTATTAAATATTTTTATGAGAGGTATGAAATGAGTGAAGATAGATATTTCGACATAAATAAAGATTTAGAAAAGATGATAAAAGAGAAAGAACAAATTATAGTTCATAAAATGAGATATTATTTAAAAAAACATTCTAACATTGTAGATACTGTAAAGGAAATATTTAAAAAAAATAAAAATAGCCACGATTGGGAGCATACCGAACGTGTTTTTAAACTTTGTAGTTATATTAGTAAAAAAAAACCAATTAGAGTAAATAACGAGGTTCTTGCTTTAGCATCAATATTACATGATATTGGAAGAGGAGAACAGGATAAAAATAAGGGAAAAGTTTGCCATGCAGAGATTGGTGCAAAACGTGCAAAAGAGATATTATTAGATAATAAAATAGATGAAAAAACAATAGATGATGTAATTCATTGTATTGAGACGCATAGATATAGAGGTAATAAAAAACCAAAAACAATAGAGGCAAAAATATTATTTGATGCAGATAAATTAGATTCAATAGGTGCAATAGGGATTGGAAGAGCTTTTCTATTTGCTGGGGAGATTGGGGCAAAAGTACACAATAAAAAAGATATTGATATTTTAGAAACAAAATCATATACTGAAGAAGATACCGCATATCGAGAATATATGGTTAAATTAAAATTTATAAAAAAGAAGATGATGACAAAAACAGGTAAAAAAATTGCTAAAAAAAGAGATAAATTTATGAAAAAGTTCTTTAAACAATTAGAACGGGAATATAATGTAGAGTTCTAAAATATATATAATATATAAAGGGGAAATAATTATGTTACTGGAAGCAATATACCATAAGAAAAATTCTGAATATATTTATGGAATAGATGATAATCATATTAATATTAGAGTCAGAACTAAAAAAAACGACATGAAAAATGTTGTATTAAATTATGTATGTAAATATAAATTTATATATAATAATGAAAAATTTAAAAAAATAAAAATGGTAAAATATGCAAGTGATACATATTTTGATTACTATGAATCGATAGTAAAATATGACGTTATTAGTTTTTCTTATTATTTTACTTTTGATAATTCCGTAGAAAAATTAAATTATGGTAATTATAAATTTTATAATTATAAACCAAAACACGATACTGATCTATTTATATTTGCATATTTAGCAAAAAAAGATCTGTTTAAAGTACCAAGTTGGTTTAAAGAATCTATAATTTATCATATATTTCCAGATAGATTTTCTAGAGAAAAAAATTTTATAAATAATAATAAATTTGAAAGTTGGGATACACCTATTACAGCTACAACACATTTAGGTGGCAATATTAAAGGGATAATTGAAAAAATAGATTACCTTAAGGAGTTAGGGGTGAATTTAATTTATTTAAATCCCATATTTAAATCAAAAAGTACACATAAGTATGATACAATAGATTATTATAACATTGATGAAAATTTTGGTTCAAATGAAGATTTCAAAGAATTAGTAGATATTATTCATAAAAATAATATGAAAATTGTACTTGATGGAGTATTTAACCATAGTGGCGATGATTTTTTTGCATTTCAAGATGTAATAAAAAATGAAGAAAATTCTAAATATAAGGATTGGTTTGAAATAGATAATTTTCCAGTGAAAAATAGTGATAAAACAGTGCCTAACTATAGGACATTTGGATATTATCATAAAATGCCAAAACTTATTATGGAAAATGAGGAAAGTATTAATTATTTTATAGATGTAATGAAATATTGGATAGAAAAATACAACGTGGATGGTTGGAGACTTGATGTCGCTGATGAAGTATCGCATGAATTTTGGAAAAAAGCAAAATTAGCTATAAAAAATATTAATGAAAATGCAGTTTTAATTGGTGAAGTTTGGTATGATGCGAAAGCTTGGCTAAATGGAGATATGTTTGATTCGGTTATGAATTATATTTTTTATTATGCTATGATTGACTTTGTTGCATACCAAAATATTGATGTGAAAGAGTTTGTTAATAAAATTAATTTTGTTAAGGGGACATATAAAAAACAAGCATATGATAATTTATGTAATCTAATCGATTCACATGATACACCTAGATTTTTATTTCATGCAAAAGAAAATAAAGCGAAACTAAAAATTGCTGCTGGGATACAATTTACTTATGAAGGGGTACCGTATTTATATTATGGAGATGAGATTGGATTAACCGGTGGAAAAGATCCTGACTGTAGGAGAGCGATGATATGGGATGAAACTAAGCAGGATTTGGAATTATTAGATTATTATAAAAAACTTATTAAACTTAGGAAAGATAGAAAATCTTTAATCTATGGTGATTTTAAAATTATTGAAAATTTAATAGATGATAATATTTTTGCATATGAAAGGAAATTTGATAAAGAGAAAACTTTTATCTATGTGAATGCAGGTAAAAAAGATACAATATTTAAGCTGTCAAGTTGTAAAAATGATTTAATAACTGGTAAAAGAGTAAAACGTGGTGAAATATTACTAAAAAAAGAATCAATTTTAATATTGGGATAAATAATAGAATGTAAAAATGGGGTGTGAAAATGGAAAAAAAACTTAAAATTATTACTGTAATAGTATTTTTAATTATATTATTATCATTTACAACTATTAATTTTGCATTTAATTTTAATTGGACTATTTTAATTTTAATACACTTAATCATTCTTTTAGCATTTTTTTCTATTATATTTTATTTAAGTTATATACTATTTAAAAATAAGATTGAAAAAAAGGAGAAAGAAGTAAGTATAGTTTCGATATTCTTTAACATATCAAAAGATGGTATGTTTGTAACAGATAAAGACGGGTTAATGATAAATATAAATAAAAGCTTTACTAAAATTACAAACTATGAATTGGAAGACATTAAAAATAAATATCATCATATTTTTGATATTAAAGGAAATAATACTGAAAATTTTAAAGAAGAGATTGAGAAAGAATTACTAGATAAAGGAATTTGGGAGGGGGAAGTTTGGCTTAATAAAAAAAACGGTGAAGAATTTTTAGCTTGGTTATCTGCAGTTACTATAAAAAATAAAAAAGGTAAAGTAGAATATTTTTTAGGAAGTATTGAAGATTTAACCTCTTATAAAGAAAAGCAGGAAAATATATCTTGGCTAAGTAATTATGATGCGTTAACTGGTTTACCAAACCAAACATTATTTCGTGAAAAATTAAATCAATTTGTAAAAAAATATGAGATAAATAAAAAAAGATTTGCGCTTATGTATATAGATGTAAATAACTTTAAAGTAATTAATGAAAATCTTGGTTATGAAAAAGGGGACGCAGTTTTATTTATGTTAGCAGAGAGATTGAAAAATATAATTAGTCCAGTTTTTCTATTATCTAGAATTAGCGGTGACCACTTTTTACTTTTAATACCATATTTTGATACGCTTAAGGAGCTAGAAGACCATGCCAAAAAAATACTATACTCTTTTAGTGAAAAATTTCTATTTGAAGAGAAAGAATTTTTCATAAATTTAAGTCTTGGGATTGCAATATATCCAGAAGATTTAAGTGGAAATGAAAGTATTATTCACTCAGCATTTAAAGCGTTGAAGCATTCAAAAAGTCAAGGGAAAAATTCATATCAATTTTATTCAAGTGAATTAAGTACTAATATAAAAGAGCGTTTAAAAATGGACTCAGCATTAAGAGAATCAATAAAAAATAATGAATTATTTTTAAATTATCAACCTCAATTAGATTTACAAACTGGAGAAGTTGTAGGAATGGAAGCACTGTTAAGATGGAAGAGTAAAGAATTTGGATTAGTTTCTCCTATGATATTTATTCCATTAGCTGAGGAAAATGGAATGATTGTACAAATCGGTGATTGGGTTTTATCAAAAGCTTGTGAAGATATTAAAAAGATACTAGATATGAACTTTAATATAAGAATATCTGTGAATTTATCCCCTATACAGTTTAAACAAATCAATTTACTATCAACAATACAAAATACTTTGAAAAAATGGGAAGTACCACCTCATTTTGTTGAATTAGAAATAACAGAAGGAATATTTTTAGAAAATATTAAGAAAAATATATATATATTAAATGAAATAAGAAATATGAGTATAAAAATTGCACTTGATGACTTTGGTACAGGCTATTCGTCACTTAGTTATTTGCAAAATTTCAAATTTGATAGATTAAAATTAGATCAATCATTTGTAAGAAATATGGATAAAAATGAAAATAGAAAAATATGCGAAACAATAATTGATTTAGCTCATAAATTGGGGCTAAAAGCCATTGCAGAAGGTGTTGAAACAGAAGAACATTTTAATTTCTTAAAAGAAAAAGGTTGCGATGAGATACAAGGATACTACTTTAGTAGACCAATATCGTATGAAGATGTAGTTGAGCTAATTAAAAAAACAAATATTCATTAGTTAAAATTGTATTAGATTAGAAAATTCTCTTTGTTATTTAAAGAGAATTTTTTTATTGTATATCGGTTTTGTAAACATAAAAAATTGACAATTTT
>JAAYPW010000102.1 GCA_012519615.1 Fusobacteriota bacterium | reverse complement strand
TGATTAATCAGTTCAATAAAAACAATATTAGAAAAGAAAATAATAGTGATGATAAAGTAGTTTGGATTGATTCGAAAGAATGTGAATTAAGTAAAAGTAGGAATTTAGCAATTAAGAATAGTAAAGCATTGAAAAAACGATATAGCAATATTTAAATTGATTATATAAAAGAATTATAAATAGCGTATCAGTGTAATAAATATTTTATTAGTATATTAACAAGTATATGTACTTTTAGAAATAAAAATGATATAATAATACAACAAATTATATAAAAATAGAATATTACATTTTCTAAATAGGAGTGGTAGAGAAAAATGGAAAAAATTATATTTTTAGATCGAGACGGAACTATAAATATAGAAAAAAATTATTTATATAGAGTGGAAGATTTTGAATTCGAAGTTGGAGTAATTGAAGCGTTGTCAATTTTTCAAGAAAGAGGATTTAAAATAATTATAATTACAAATCAATCTGGTATTGCAAGAGGATATTATACAGAAAATGATTTGAATATATTGAATCAATATTTAATTAATTTACTAAAAGAAAAAAATATAATAATTGATGGTATTTATTATTGTCCACATCATACAAGTGGAATTGAAAAATATAATGTAGATTGTAAATGTAGAAAACCTAATATTGGATTAATTGATAAAGCACAAAAAAAATACGAAATTGATTTTTTTAATTCATATTTTGTTGGAGATAAAATATCGGATTTAGAAGTTGCTATTCAATTAGGGATGAAACCTATATTAGTTGAAACTGGAAATGGTAAAAAAGAAAAAAATAAAATTTATTTTAAAGCAAATATTTATGAAAATCTATTAGAATTTGCACAGAAAATAAAAACTATAACATAGATTAAAGATTATATAAAAAAAATCTTTGAAAAATTTACAAAAATAGAGTATAATAGAATGAATAAAATTTATTTTTTATTTTAGGAGGACATAATGAAAATACTTAATAATATAGAGACTACAAAACAGGAAGTTGAAATAATAAAAAAAAATAATCAAACCATTGCTCTTGTTCCAACTATGGGCTATCTACACGAAGGTCATAAATCTTTAATTAAAGAAGCAAAAAAAATAGGAGATATTGTAGTTATAAGTATTTTTGTTAATCCTTTACAATTTGGAGAAAATGAAGATTTAGACAAATATCCAAAAGATTTTGAACGAGACAAAAATATCGCTTTTGAATTAGGTGTTGATTATATATTTTATCCAGAAGAAGAGGAAATGTATAATAATTTTAAAACATTTGTAGAAGTAAGAGACCTTTCGCAAAAAATGTGTGGTAAGACTAGACCAATTCATTTTACTGGTGTTGCAACAGTTGTTTTGAAATTATTTAATATTATTAAACCTGATTACGCAGTATTTGGTATGAAAGATGCGCAGCAAGTTAGAATTATTGAGAAAATGGTATATGATTTGAATATTGATGTTGAAATCATAAGAGGAGAAATAATAAGAGAATCAGATGGGCTTGCATATAGTTCTCGAAACAAATATTTATCACAAAATGAAAGAAAAGATGCGATCGCTTTAAAAGAAGGACTTAATTATGGAAAATCTCTAATTCAGAACGGAGAAAAAGATGTAGAAAAAATAAAAAAATCTATAATTGATTTTATTTTAGAAAAATTTTCCATAAAAAGTATTGATTATATAAGTATTGTGAATTTTGAAACTTTAGAAGAGGAAGATTTTGTTTATACAGAAGTTTTATTAGCTGGTGCAATTTATATTGGAACAACAAGACTTATAGATAATTTATTAATAAAAATATAATAAAATCGTGAGGTATATTATTATGAATAATGAAAATAAGGCGAATTTAAATAAATTAGGCGGTATATCAATATATGAAGGAATTGTAATTGCAAAACCATATATACCTAAAAAAAGCAAAATTAAAATTTGCAATGAGAAAATTAATATAGATAAAATTGATGAAGAGATTAAACAATTTAAAAATGCTATAGATGATACAAAAAAACAGTTGTCTAAACTAGCTGAATCATTATCTGGAAAAGTTAATCAAAATGATATTAAAATATTAAATGTACATGTAATGCTTTTAGAGGATCCTTTATTTTTAACTGAAATTATTAATATAATAAAAATTGAAAATTTAAGTGCAGAAAATGCAGTTTTAAAAGTAAGAAATAAATATGTTGAGATGTTTAAAAAATTAGAAGATCCAACGTCACGAGAAAGAGGTGCGGATATTGAAGATGTATCTGACAAGGTTATCTCTAATTTACAAGGAAATCAATTTTTTGATATAAATTTAAATAATAAGATTTTAATAGCCAAAGAAGTTAAACCATCTGAGCTTTTAACTTATCATAATTTAGGAATTAAAATATTAGGCATAATAACTGAATATGGTGGTGAAACCTCTCATGTCTCAATACTTGCAAAAACTATAGGTATACCAACTTTAATCGGTGTAAAAGATCTAACAGAAACAAAATTTACTGAAGAAAAGAATATTATATTAGATACCAGAAAAAGAAATGAGTTTTTATTAATTGATTATGATTCATATACTTTAAAATGGTATGAGAAAGAGTTATTAGAATTTGAACATGAAAAACAAGAACTGGAAAAACTTATAAAAAGAGATTCACTCGATAAATTAGGAAATAGGATAAATTTATATGCAAACATGGGTAATTTTATTGAATTAGATAATATTATTAGATATAATTTAGATGGTATAGGACTTCTTAGGACGGAATTTTTATATATGGAGTCTAAAAAATTTCCCACTGAAGAGGAACAATTTAATATATATAAAAATATAATTAAAACTCTAGGTAAAGATAAAACTTTAACTATTAGAACATTAGATATTGGTGCGGATAAAAAATTAAATTATTTTGAAATGCCAATTGAAGAAAATCCATTTTTAGGGTTAAGAGCGATACGGTTTACTTTATTACATATAGAGATATTTAAAATACAATTAAGAGCAATTTTAAGAGCATCATATTATGGTGATATACAGCTAATGTATCCTATGATTTCAAGTATAGAGGAATTAACTAAAGCAAACGAAGTCTTAGAAGAGTGTAAAAGGGAACTATTAATAGAGGGAATTCAATTTAATAATAAAATTAAAGTAGGTATAATGGTAGAAGTACCATCAACTGCAATAATGGCAGATTTATTTGTCGATATGGTTGATTTTTTTAGTATAGGAACAAATGACTTAACACAATATATCTTAGCTGCAGATAGATTAAATGAAGAAGTATCAGAAGTTTATGATAATTTTCATCCTGCAGTTTTAAGAGCGATTAATATTGTAGCAGAAGCTTCTATTGAAAAAAATAAAAAAATAAGTATATGCGGCGAGATGGCCGGAGATAAACTGGCTATTATTGCATTTTTAAGTTTTGGTATTACTAACTTTAGTATGTTGCCTAGTCTAACGACTCAAATTAAAAAAAATATAAAACTTTTAGATATAAATTCATTGGATAGAATAAAGAAAAAAATTTTATTATCAAAAACTTCAAAAGAGGTTAAGGAATTATTAGAAGATTATTTAATGGAGGTGATGTAAATTGAAAAGCATAGAAGTGGAGATAAAAAATAAAGCTGGACTTCATGCACGACCATCGGCACTATTTGTTCAGGTTGCAAGTCAATTTGAATCAGAAATTATTATTATGTGTGATAACGAAGAAGTAAATGGGAAAAGTATAATGGGACTCATGTTATTGGCAGCGGAGCAAGGTAGAGTATTAACTATTAAGGCAAATGGTAGTGATGCGGAAGAAGCATTAGAGGCTTTAAAACATTTAGTTGAAGTATCTAAGTTTAATGAAGTATAAAGGTAGGTGAGTGGATTGGAACTTTTTCAAGAACAACGTCAAGAACAGCAACTTATTATGACACAAGAAATGCGTCAATCCTTAGAAGTACTACAAGTATCTGCATTAGAACTTATTAATATTATAGAAAAAGAAGCTGAAGATAACCCATTGATAGAAATTCTAGAAGATAGATTTGAAGATATTTCAAGAACATCTGACCACTCAAATTTAGAAGAGGGATATATAGATGAAGATATATATGAGGATATTAAGAAAACATCCTATTTTAATCACGATGATTCAACTACTGATATTATTAATAAGCTTACAGCAAAAGAGACGCCTATTTTGGAAGAATTATTAAGCGAAGTGCGATTAGATTTGAAAAATGAATCCGAACAAAAAATAGCTGAAGAAATTATTAATTATATAAATAATAAAGGATTTTTAGAGATAACAGAAGAGGAAATATTAGAAAATTTAAACAAAAATCCTAATACAAAATTTAATTTAGAATCTATAATAAAAGTAAAAAAAATTATAAAAAATACTGAACCGGGTGGAATTGGGTGTAATGATATAAGTGAATATCTAATATTTCAAATTGAAAATAAAGAGATTATTAAAAAAGAAATTGTTATAAAAATGTTAAATGAAAACTTTGAAGATTTTATGCGAAAGAAAATTAAGCAATTAAAAAAAGATTTGGGTTTTTCAGAAGAGGAACTAAAGAAGATCTATACACTGGTATCAACATTAAAACCATATCCATTGGTTGGGTATGCAATGGAAGATAATAAAAGCAAAGAAGTTATTATACCTGAAATTATTTTAAAAGAGGAGAATGGTGAATTTGAAATTTATCTAAATGATAAATATTTACCAGAAATAAAAATAAATAATGAATATTATAAAATGTTAAGTAATGATGAAAAAGCATTAAATTATTTAAAAGAAAAAGCTATGAAAATAAGAACTTTAGAAAAATGTATAGAGCAAAGAAATATAACAATGTATAGAGTAGCGAAAACTATTGTAGAGGCGCAAAAAGATTTCTTCAAATTTGGAGAAAAATATTTTAAACCACTTACTTTATATGATATTGGAGTTGTTTTAAATCTTCATGAATCAACAATAAGTAGAGTTGTAAATAATAAATATATGGAAACACCAAGAGGAATATTTGAATTAAAATATTTCTTTTCTGGTAGAGTTGAAACATATAGAGGAGCAGCAATGTCTATAGTGGCAGTACAAAAAATGATAGGCGAAATAATAAAAAGAGAAAATAAAAAAAAACCTCTTACCGATAATGAAATTTGTGAATTTTTAAAAGATAAAAAAGGATTAAAAATTTCATCCAGAACAGTAACAAACTATAGGGAAAGTATGAAAATTTTACCTACTTATCTTAGGAAGGAGCTTTAAATAATGGAAATAATAAGAGCTTCTAAACTAGGATTTTGTTTTGGTGTAGAGGAAGCTATTCAAACTGTAAATAGTATAATAAAAAATAATAATAATAAAAAAACATATGTTTTAGGGATGTTAGTACATAATGAGAAAGTCATTTCTGATTTTGAAAAAAAAGGTGTAATTTTTATTGATGAACAAGATATAGATTCAATTTCAAATAATAGCATTGTAATAGTAAGGGCACATGGAGCTACTAAAAATATTTATGAAAAGTTAAGTAAAAAGGAATTAATAGTTTACGATACTGCATGTGTATTTGTAAAAAAATCACGCGAACTCGTAGAAGAAAAAACCAAGGAAGGGTATAAAATTATTGTATTAGGGGATGTATTGCATCCTGAAATTAAAGGAATTATTAGCTTTGGAAAGGATATTGAAATTTATGAAAATATAGATTCATTTAAAACTAAATTTAAAAATATATATAAAAAATATTTTATGATCTTTCAAACTACATTTAATAATGATGAATATGATTTAATTGTAAACTTTATAAATAATAATTATGATAATATTGAAATAAAAAAAACAATATGTGGCGCTACATATGAGAGACAAAAATCAGTAAAAGAACTTTCAAGTAAAGTTGATGTTTTACTGGTAGTAGGTGGTAAAAAAAGCTCGAATACAAAAAAATTATACGATATTTCGAAGAAAATAAATAAAAATACATATCTTATAACCGAATTAAACGATTTGGATAAAAAAGTATTAAAAAATGCAAAGAGTATAGGAATTACAGCAGGAGCATCAACACCTAAAGAAAGTATAGAAGAAATAGAAAATAAAATAAAGAGTATAAAATTTGAGGAGGAAGAATAATGGGAAATTTAGGAGAAAACAAAGATGATTTTAAGGAAATGCTTGAAGAGTATATGCCTGAAATAGAAAATGGGCAAATAAAAAATGGTGTTATAATTTCAAAAGATTCTGAATACGGATATTTACATATAGGTGGTAAATCTGAAGGAAAAGTTAGAGTTGAAGAGATAGAAGAGTATGCTATTGGCGATGAAATAGAGATTTTAGTTTTAAACAGAGAAGATAAAGAGGGTTATGTAAGAGTGTCAAGACTTGCAATAGAACAAGTTAAAAATCTAGAAATCATAAAATCTGCTTATGAAAATGAAGAAGTGCTAGAAGGTAAAGTTATAAAAAAAATAAATGGTGGATATGTTGTTGATTTACTTAAATTCATGGCGTTTATGCCAAACTCTTTATCATCTACAAAAAATGATGAAAATATCATAGGGAAAAAATTAAAACTTGTAATAAAGTTATTTAAAGATGGTAGAAAGAAAAAAATTGTTGTTTCTGCAAAAGATGTTAAATTAAAAGAAGAAAAAAAATATATGAATAATATTAACGAAAATGATGTATTAGAAGTTGAAATAAAAGGAATATTAGAATTTGGATTATCTGTAAATGTTGGTCCAATTTTAGGATTTATACACATTTCGGAAATAGCATGGAAAAAAATAGATAATTTAAATGAAATGTTCACTGTAGGGGAAAAAATTAAAGCAAAAGTTATTACTCTAGATGAAGAAAAACGTAGTTTAAAATTAAGTATAAAAAAACTAAAACAGGATCCATGGGAACTTGTTTCTGATAATTATAAAATAGGTGATATATTAGATGCAAAAGTAGTAAGAACAGTGAAATTTGGTGCATTTGCTGAATTAGAAGAGGGGCTAGAGGGTTTAATTCATATATCGGATCTTTCATGGGATAAAAGTTTAAAAAATGTTGACGATTACCTAAAAATAGACGATGTTGTGAAAGTTAAAATTATCGAATTATTACCAGAGGAAAAAAAATTAAAACTAAGTGTAAAAGATTTAAGTAAAAATCCATGGACAAATATTGATGAAAAATATCCAGTAGGTAAAATTGTAGAGGGTGAAATTGTAGAATCAAAAGATTTTGGAATATTTGTAAAAGCAGAAGAGGGAGTAGATATTTTTGTTCATATATCTGATATTGCATGGATAAAAGATGATGAGAAAAAATTTAAAATAGGTGATAAAGTAAAATTACAAATATTAGAGCTAGATGGAGAAAATGAAAAAATAAAAGGTGGAATAAAACAATTAGAAAAAAGTCCGTGGGAAAAAATAGTAGAAAAATATGAAATTGGACAAAAAATTACTAGAAATATTAATAATATAACTGTATTTGGTATATTTGTTGAGATAGAAAATGGAATTGATGGAATGATTCATATATCAGAAGCGTCTATTGATTATATAAAAAAATTAGATGATAGATTTGAAATTAACGGAGAAGTTACTGCTGAAATAATAGAAATAAATAACGAAGAACAAAAAATAAAACTATCTATAAAAAAAATTGAAGAAAAAGAAGCAACAGAAGAATTAGAAAAATATAATGAAAAAGAAACTATAAAAAAATAACATTATAACTCAACTTTCGTAATTCGTAAGTTACGAAAGTTGAATATCAAAAAAAATAATTCGAAATATTGTTTTTTTTGATATTTACATAAAAAGGTGGTGATAAAATTAATGTAAATTTATATAATTTATGTTAATTTAAAATATAATGAAAATAGTATTAGAGTTTTTTTTAATTGTGTCAATAGGAAGTTTAATAGGTTGGATTACTAATTATATTGCAATAAAATTATTATTTAAACCATACAAAGAGATAAATTTAATTGGTTTTAAATTGCAAGGATTAATACCTAAAAGAAGAGTAGAAATAGCTAAAAATGTAGCCGAAACAATTGATAATGAATTAATATCATTAAATGATATTATAAATGTAATTAATTCTATAGAGTTTGATAAAGAAATCGATATAATAGCCGAAAATATAGTAAAAAACAATCTGAAAAAAGAAATATTATCTAAATTTCCAATGGCTACAATGTTTATCAATAATAATATGGAAAATAAAATTAAAGAATTTATTGTAAATGCAATTGAGGCCAATAAAGATAAATTTTTTAAAATAGTAGTTGATAAACTAGAAAGTGAAATTAATATACAAGATTTAATAATTGAGAGAGTTGAGAAGTTTTCATTACAAAAACAGGAAGAAATTGTTTATCAAATCGCAAAAAAAGAGTTAAAACATATTGAGCTAATCGGTGCTATATTAGGAGCATTAATAGGTATGGTTCAATTTCTAATTACAAGAATATTATAATAATTTTGCAACTAAAAGGGTGATTAAATGAAAAAAATAATTATATTAATAATGGGAATTTTTTTATGCATCTCTTTAATCGGAGCAGAGTTAATAGGAAATGTACGTGTAGAGAATATGGAAAATTTTGGAGTATTTGTATATGTTCTAGAAACAGGAGAATATGATATAACAGATGAGTTAGGAAACTTTAAAATAAAGGAACTAAAAATGGATAATGATTATACTCTAATTTTTCAGAAAGAAAATTTAAATGATGTTAGGAAGAAACTAAGTGTTAAAAAAAATATTCAATACGAGAACTATATTCTGAGACAAGAACAAGAAAAAACTAAATATAAACTACAAATATTATTAAGTTCTTCAAGTGAAAAAGATGGATATTTAAAAATAGATAATTTTCCTTATGGAATACTTCTAAAATCAAATAAATATACTTTAAGTGAATTGGAAGCGGGTAAATACAGTGGTGAAGTAATGCAAGAGGGGTCATTTTCAAAAAAAATAAATTTTGAGATTAAAGAGATAGAAAATAATAATTTAGGAGTTATTAGTTTACAAACAAAAACTGGTAATATAATTAAAATAAATTTAAATGATCCGATAGATAACGGGTATTTAATTTTATATAAAGATGACGAATTAAAATATATTGAAAAAATTAAAGAAATAAAGAAAAACTTTGAGATTAAAAATCTAGAAACTGGTAAATACAAATTAGAGATTAAAACTTATGGGAAGGAAAACTATGAAAAAGTAGTAAGTATTAAAGAGAACAATCAAATTGAAAATTTAAATATTACTTTAAAAAAATTATCTGATTTAAATAATATTGTACTAGATTTATATCCAAATACACAACCAATAACTATAAAAATATATAGCGATGACGGTATTTTATTAAAAAAAGAAACTGGGAAAAATGGTCTTCACTCTTTTTCAAATTTAGATTGGAGTAAAAAGTACGATATTTTAATTGAATCAGAAGGGTATAAAAATTTACACTTAAAGAGTGTGGGTGTAGGGGAAAAAATAGATGTTGCAATGGTAAGGGATATAAAAGGAGTGAGAGTAAGTGGCACTGTGTATCCATTTAATAGTATGGCAGAGGTAATGCTGCTAGATGATGATAAAATTATTGCAAAAACAGTATGTGATGAATATGGAAATTATGAGCTAGAATCTGATGAAAATCAAAAAACTGGTAGAAAAATAATCAAAGTTAGAGCAAAAAATTTTAAAGAATATAAAGAATATAGAACACTATATAAAAATACAGAAACAAAAAATGTAAATATTGATATAGAACCTTTAAAAACTTCACTATATGGCAGAATAAATAATACAATTAATGATTATGAAAATTTAATTGTTACAATAGAAGAATTAGGTATGTGGCAATATGCTAATAAAAATGGTAGATATTATTTTGCAGATATACCACGGGGAATATATAATATTAGCTATAAAAAACTTGGATATACTGAGGTTCGAGAAAAAGTATATATAGAGGATAAAGAAATAAGGGAATTAAATATAGAACTTAACCCTGAAACTTATATTTTTGTAAAATCTAATGTAAATGAATTTGAAATATCTATTAACGACAAAAAAGAGTTCATAAAAGATAAAAAGTTTGAAAAAAAACTAATGCCCGGTGAATATAAAATAACGTTTTATAAAAAAGACTATATAACAATAACAGAAAATATAAGATTAATCGAAGCAGGTGAAATAAAAGAGATAAATTTAATTATGAAAAATATTGAAAAATATAAATTGGAAATAACAAACTATATTGAAGATATTAAAAAACTTATAGAACTAGGGGAAATTAGAGAGGCAGAATTACATTTAGATAACTTGAAAAAAGATAAAGACTCTGTAGTATTACAAAAAGATATTGACAATTTATATAGAAAAATTAGACAAATTAGAGATGATACATTTGATCTAGATAGAAAAATAAGACAAGATATTATAGAGATGAATAAATCAATTATTGTAATAGAAAATGAAGATTTAACTTATGGGAAAAAACGAAAAAAACTAGATAATAAGTATAAAGAGTGTATAGAGTATTTAGAAAAAATATTATTAGAAAAAAAATATACTGAAGCAAAATACGAAATATATAATTTTATTGGAGATCTATATATAAAGCTTGGAATGGATAATAGTGCAAGGGAAAATCATGACAAAGCAAATAGATATAAAAAATTATATAAATAAAATGAAAAAAGGTGATAGACTTGGATGAAAGGATATTATCTCCAAATGAAAAAACATATGAAGAAGATTTACAACAAACATTAAGACCAAGGGTATTTGATGAATATATTGGACAAAATAAATTAAAAGAAAAATTAAAAATATTTATAGAAGCGGCAAAATTACGAGAAGAACCAATTGATCATCTACTTTTATATGGACCGCCAGGATTAGGAAAAACAACACTAGCTTCGGTTTTAGCTAATGAAATGGGAGTTAATCTAAAAATAACTTCCGGACCTGTATTGGAAAAAGCTGGTGATTTAGCGGCAATATTAACCTCACTGGATGAAAATGATATACTATTTATAGACGAGATACATAGGCTTAGTTCAAATGTAGAGGAAATTTTATATCCTGCAATGGAAGATAGTGAGTTAGATATTATAATCGGGAAAGGTCCTGGAGCAAGATCGATTCGGATAGCACTTCCTAAATTTACACTAGTAGGGGCAACCACGAGAGCTGGATTATTAACTTCTCCATTAAGAGATAGATTTGGAATTACACATCGAATGGATTACTACGAAGAGGAGGATTTAACAAAAATAATCGTAAGGGGAGCAAAAATATTAAATATTGGTATAGAAAAAAAAGGTGCTGCTGAAATTGCAATTAGGAGCAGGGGGACACCTAGGATTGCAAATAGATTTCTAAAAAGAGTAAGAGATTATGCATTAATAAGGGGGGATGGGATTATAACTTCTAAAATAACTAAGGATGCTTTAGAACTTTTAGAGGTTGATGAGATAGGCCTGGATCAGTTAGACAGAGAGATTTTAACAGGAATTATTATGAATTATAATGGTGGACCTGTTGGTATTGAGACATTATCCTTGCTACTAGGTGAAGATAAAAGAACAATAGAGGAAGTGTATGAACCGTATTTAGTAAAAATAGGATTCATAAAAAGAACAAGCAGAGGTCGTGTAGTAACCTCTCATGCATATAAGCATGTAGGAATAAAAGAAGATGAAAATAATAATATAAAAATATTTTAGGAGATGATAATATGAAAAGAAATATTGTAATTTTAGGAGTATTTAGCTTGCTGACTGTGGTTGTTTTAAATCTATTAAGTGTTGTTAGTTTTTCAGAAAATGTTTTCTTAGTAATGGTGTTCTCGTTTTTAGAAATAGCAATTATAGGTGCGGTATCTTGGGTAGTTATAAAAAAATATATTGATAAACAGAATGAAAATATATTATTTTTAGAGGAATTATCACAAGGTAATGTTGATTTAGAAGAGGACTTTAGTAGCGAATTAACGAAAAAATACGAAGAGATAATAAAAAGAATACCTAAAAAATCTGAAAAAGACGAGATTGCAAAAAGTATAAAATCAAATAAAGAGTTTTTATTAAAAAAATCAGAAGAACTTTTTTCAATAGTAAATAGTTTTGAAGAAAAAGTAAGCGAACAGAATAATGTATATAGAAAAGTTATAGGAAACTTTGAAAAAACAACTGGTGAAGTACAAGAGATCACCTCAGCAGCAAATGTAGCAGCTCAAACATCTCTAAAAACATTAGAATTAACTTCATCAACAGTTGAATTAGCAACAAGTGGTGTTGAAAATGTAGAAAAATCACTTATTAAAATGGGAGAAATAAAAGAAAATACTGATATTACAGCTGAATCAGTTATAAAACTTGAGGAAAAAGCAAATGAAATTGGAGGTATAATTGGATCAATTACAAAAATATCTGAACAAACAAACTTACTTGCTCTAAATGCCGCTATAGAAGCTGCAAGAGCAGGTGAAGCAGGAAAAGGATTTGCTGTAGTTGCACAAGAGATAAGAGGTCTAGCAGATGAAAGTAGAAAAGCTGCTGAAAATATAAATAATATTGTAACAGTAATTCAAAGTCAAACGAAACAAGCAGTTGCAAAAATGAATAAAGCCTCAGAAGTTGTTACAGAAGGATCAGAAAGTTCAAGTTCTGTAGGAGAAAGCTTAACGATCATGCTTGATTCTATTAGTAAAATAAATAATATGATGCAAGATGTAGCTGCTGGTGCACAACAACAATCCGCAAATACACATGAAATTGCAAATCAAATGGACTTAAATGCTGGCTTTATTAATCAAGAATTAGGAAATATAGAAAAATTAATGAATCTTATAAAAGAAGGTATGACTATTATAAATGAAATGAAAACTCAATTAAATGTAACTGATGCTGTTTTAGAAAAATTATCATCAGAAAATAAAAACGAAAAAAGATTGAGAGTAAGGGATTAGGGTATGCAAATAACTACAAAAACGAGATATGGCTTAAGAGCTTTAATCTATATTTCAAAAGCTTGTGTTACAGAAGATTATTATGTTAGGATCAAAGAAATCTCAGAAAATGAAAAAATCTCAGTACAATATTTAGAACAAATATTATATAAATTAAAGAAAAATAAGATAATATACGCTAAAAGAGGACCAAATGGTGGATATAGATTAAGTAAACCAGCAGATGAAATAAGTGTATATGATATTTTTTCTACATTGGAATCTAATATAAAAATAGTAAGTTGTGGCAATGGAGTTCAAAGTTGTGTTGGAAAAGATTGCACAACTATTTACTTATGGAAAAAAATAAATAATTCTATTATTGAAATTATGAAACAAACATCAATAAAAGAATTACAAGAAAAAAATTTTGATGAAAAGGGAAGACAATGTTAACAGTAATAATAAATAGAGAAGATTTAAATGATAATATTTTAAATTTAAGAGATCTTAATGAAATTAATCATATGAAAAATGTATATAGAATGAGAGAGAATGATCTATTTAGGGCAATAGATGGTGAATCAGAATATCTTTTTAAAATTAAAAAAATAGAAAATAGATTAATTATAGGAGAACTTATTGAAAAGAACGAAGATTATTACTCTAAAAAAACAAAGGTTGATATTGCTATAGGGATTTTAAAAAGTGATAAAATGGATCTTGTTGTACAAAAATTAACAGAATTAGGTATAAATAAAATAATACCACTGATTACCAAAAGAAATGTAGTTAAAATAGATAAAAAAAAGGATAAATGGGATAAAGTATCAAAAGAAGCTCTAAAACAGTGCAGAGGTGTTAAATTTATCGAAATTAGCGACCCAAAATCTGTAACTGAGATTGAATATAATAAGTACTCTAAAGTGATAGTTTTTTATGAAAATGAAGAGGAGAAAGAAATTGGAAAAATTTCCTCGAATAATGATAGAATATTATATATAATAGGTGCAGAGGGTGGATTTGATAAATCGGAAATAGAATATTTTATAAAAGAGGGAGCTTCTATAGTAACTTTAGGAAAACGGATATTAAGAGCAGAAACAGCAGCAATTGTAGCAGGAGGAATAATATTAAATGAAGTACATTAACACTGTTGCTTTTTATACTTTAGGGTGTAAAGTAAATCAGTATGAAACAGAATCAATAAAACAACAATTTTTAGATAATAATGTAAAAATTGTTAATTTTGATGAAAATGCAGATGTATATATTGTAAATACATGTACTGTAACAAGTATAGCTGATAGAAAAACTCGAAATATATTAAGAAGAGCAAAAAAAATAAATAGCAGTTCTATACTTGTCGCAACAGGATGTTATGCACAAACAGACGGAGATGAGCTTAAAAAATTTCCTGAAATTGACTTAATAGTAGGCAATAGTAATAAAAATCATATATTTAAGATTATTTCTGAATATATAAGAACTAACGAAAATGATATTAATTATGTAGAAAATATCTATTTAGAAGATATATTTAAAGACTTAAATCTATCAACATATAGAGAGATGAATCGTGCATATATAAAAATACAGGATGGATGTAATAATTACTGTTCTTATTGTAAAATCCCTTTTGCACGAGGTAAAAGTCGTAGTAGAACTTCTGAAAGTATACTAAACGAAGCAATAACTCTTTCAAAGGACAACTTTAAAGAGATTATTTTAATTGGTATAAATTTAGGAGCATATGGTTTAGATTTAAATTCAGAAAATATTAATCTAGAAAAAATCATAGATAATATCTCTAAAATAGATGGAATTACAAGAATAAGATTAGGCTCAGTGTATCCAGACAGATTAACTGATGATTTCGTGGAGATGTTAAAAAACAACAAAAAACTTATGCCACATTTACATATATCTTTACAATCTGGTGATGATTTTATATTAAATCAAATGGGAAGGGCGTATAAAACCAAGGATATTGAAGAAAGGTTAACAAAAATTAGAGAAGAGATACCTAATATAATGTTCACAGGAGATGTAATAGTAGGGTTTCCAGGTGAAACAGATGATTATTTTAAAAACACATATAATTTTATAAATAAAATTTCATTTTCGGATTTACATATTTTTAAATATTCTGAAAGAAAAAATACTAAAGCTATAAGTTTTAAAATGAAAGTTCCTTCTAATATAAAAAATGAAAGAGCTCTATTATTAGAAAAACTTAATCATGAGATGTACTTAAAAGAAAGATTGAAAAATATAGGTAAAACGGACTATATATTAGTTGAGGAGTTAAAAAATCAAAATGCCGTTGGCTATACAGAAAATTATTTAAAAGCAATTATAAAAAATTGTAAAAAAGAGATTAACGAAATTGTAAAAGTAAAAATAATAGGTTATGAAAAGGAGATGCTAATTTGTGAAGAATCAAGATAAAATGAATAAAATTATTATTCTTCTAATATGGCTTATGTTGTTTTCTGTAATTTATATTGTATACAAATCGGATAAAAAAATTATAAATGAGATAGATAAAACTGAAAATATAGAAAAAGAGATTGATAAAGTCATAATAATTAGTAAAAATGAAACTTTTATATTATATAAAAATAAAATGTGTTTAAAACTAAAAAATGATATCTATTTAAGTAAAGATAAGGCTATAAATTCAATAATTTCTAAAAAAAATTATGATGAAATTGTTAATGAATTAAATTATATTTTACCGGTTAAGATCGAAGAATATAATTACGATATTAATCACACTAATAATGACGCAATAGAGATACCTGTAATAGAATTAGACGGGAAAAAATATATAAATACCTATTTACTTGCAAGTATTTTTGAAGTAAATTATTTTAATATTTCTTATGATAAAAATAAAAATAAAATTATAGACATATTAAATGGAAATGGTAGATCTGGTTCCGCAAATACAATTGGCAAGAAAATAAGTGAAAATTTAGGATATAAATACAATGCAGCAAACTATGATGAAGTAAGCAGATATAGCTATATAATAAATAATTCATTACAAGAAAGTGAAATAGTTGAATTAATAGAGCTTTTAGATGAAAAATATATTAAAATAAAAACCGATTATATTGTTCCGACAATTGCTGATGCTGTTATAATACTAGGAAGAGAGGTTGGATTTTTAACACAAATTGTTGTGCAGAGTAATACAAAACTTAATTCGAAAGAGTATTTAACATTGAAAAATAATTATAGAAATACAAAGCAAATAAAAATAAAAACCAATATAGAAGAAAAAAGTATAGAATATAATCCCGTAGATTACTATATTGCACTAAAAATATCGAAACTTATCGGGATAGATAACATGGTTGAAAATGTAAAATTGAATGAAAGAATTAATATAAATTTAAATGAATAAAATAGGAGGTGAATATTGTCAGAAATGGCAATTTCAATGAAAGAAAAAGTAGAATTAATAAAAAAAGTTATGGAAGATAAAAAAGCAAAAAATATTATTGATATTAATGTAGGATTGAAAAGTAGTATAGCGGATTATTTTGTGATTTGTACAGGAAACACAAATAAAACTATTCAGGCAATTGCAGACGAATTAACAGAAAAGATGGAATTAGAAAATTTAAAAATATTAAGTATAAGTGGGTATAGAGATGCGAATTGGATATTAATCGATTTTGGAGATATTATTGTTCATGTTTTTGATGAGGATACACGGGATTTTTATAGAATAGAGGAATTATGGAGTTAAATACTAAATTATGATGAGGTTAAGCAAATGAAATTAATATTTTATATAGCAGTCTGTATATTAATGCTAGTAGAAAGTTCAATATATTCATTGTATCCATATTATTTTATAAGTATTAGCTTTATGGGATATATAAGCTATAAATTCGAAGAGGAAGCACTTTACTATAATATGTTAATTGCTTTTTTTATAAGTTTATATAGTAGTACCATTCCTTATGATATAATGTTTTTTATATTGTTTACAATTTTATTAAAAAGAATGTTTAAATATATCCTTTTTCATAAATTTAATATATTCATTATAACTTTGGTGGAAGTTTTATTATATAATATATATATACTTATTTTTAAAAAATATGAATTTGTATTTATATTTTGGATTAAACAGTATATTTTTATATTTATTTATAATTATCTATTTGTAACATTTGAAAAAAAATTCTCTAGATAGGTGTAATTATTATGAAAAAAAAAGAAATGAAAATGGGAAAAGATACAAAAAATAGAGTTTATATTTTTTTTGGTGTAATTGTATTAATTTATTTACTTTTAATTTTAAAAATGTATCATTTGCAGGTAGTTAAATACGATTACTATAAAAAATTAGCAGAGGATAATAGTATTAAAAGAAAAAAAATAGAATCTCCAAGAGGAAAAATATACGATAGAAATGGAAAACTAATTGTAACTAATATAGCAGGATATAAGCTTGTGTTCACAGAGAAAAAAGGGTATCAAAACTATAAAAAAGATAGACTAAAAGAGATTGCAGATTTATTAGATGAAGAATATAATAATATATATGTAAAAAGTTTTGGACGTAAAAGTAGAAAATATTTCACAAAAAAAGATGAAAATAAAAGAATTATTGCATATGAATTAAAAAAACTTAACGATAAAACTGATTATAAGATTATAAAGGATATAAAAAAATATTCATTTTTAGAGATTGTAAGTCGTGAAGAAAAGCATTTAAAGTTTTTCAAAAAACAATATAATGCTGTTTATTATATTCCATCGGCAATGAAAGAGGCATATGAAAGAGATTACACAAAAAATATCTCTAAAATTTTAGAGATTGATGAAAAAAGTGTAAAAGGAATTATAAATCGCGGGAAAAAACTTAGTATTTATAGTCCTGATGATTTAGTTATATTAGACGATTTCGAAGAAAAAAAAGCTCATATATTAATGGAAAAACTTTCAGAATATCCATTTTTAGATATAGTTGATTATCCAAAACGGAAATATTTATATAATGACATTGCTTGCCATATTATTGGTTATGTAAAAGCAATTTCTCAAACAGAGTACGATAGTCTAAAGCATTTAGGCTATGAAAAAACTGATAATATTGGTAAAGACGGACTTGAAAAATACTATGATCATGAACTTAAAGGTGAGAATGGGTTTAATTACGTAGAGGTAGATGTGAAAAATATAGGTTTAAAAGAGATTGAAAGTAAAAAAGCAATCCCAGGAAAAGATCTATATTTAACATTAGATTTAGATTTACAAGTACATATGACTAAGTTTATGAACGGTAAGAAAGGTGCATTTATTGCAATGGATTCAAAAACAGGTGAGATTATAACCGCTGTTAGTAGTCCAACATATAATTTAAATACATTAGCATCAAAAATGTCGGTAAATGATTGGGAAAAAATACAGAATAATGTAAATATGCCACTTACAAATAGAATTTCAGTGGGGAGTTATGCTCCAGGCTCAGTATTTAAACCAGTTGTATGTTTCGGAATATTAGATTCTAATATCTCACCAGACGAGAAGTATTATTCTACTGGGACTTATAGAATCGGTAACTGGGAATGGAAAGATTGGAAAAAAGGCGGGCATGGACTAGTTGATATGTATACAGCAATAGAGGAGTCTTGTAATACTTATTTTTATAATATGGGCAATAGAATTGGAAAAGATAAAATAATAGAGACATCTTTTCAATTTGGTTTGGGTAGACCTGTAGAACTTGATGTATATGAAGTCGGAGCTGGTAGAATCCCAACTGAAAAATGGAAACAGGAACGGGAAAAACAAAGTTGGTATCAAGGAGATACAATAAATATGGCTATAGGTCAGGGTTATGTTTTAACAACACCTATGCAGATATTGCAGCTGTATAATATGATTGCAAATAATGGTATTAGATACAGTGCACATTATTTAAAAAAAATAAAAGAGCATGACGGTACAATGAAAGAAACGATAATTAAAACGGAGTATAAATATGATACGAATAAAAAACATTTTAATATTGTAAAAGAAGGCCTTAGAAGAGTAGTATATGGTGCACACGGAACAGCAAAAGTCCTAAGAAGAGATGATCATGTTGTTGTTGCGAAAACAGGCTCTGCGCAGAACTCGCATTATGAAGACACTCATGCTTGGGCTGCTGGATTTGTTCCAATTGATAATCCAGAGATTACATTTACGTGCTTTATGGAAGGAGCCGGTGGTGGTGGTGGTGTTGCCGCACCAGTGGTAAAAGAATTTTTAAATGAGTATTATAAAAAATATGGTAATAAAATCGAATAATGTTTAGGAAGGTGAATTAATAAAAATGTTAAAAGGTGTAAACGGCGGTGTACTTATTGAGATAAAAAATTTTAAAGAAGACATTACAGAATTTGAAGAAAGATTAATGAATAAATCTTTCTTTGGAAAAGATATAGATTTTTTATTAAAAGAAAAAGATAAGGAATATTATAAGGATTTTCTTAAAATTACAGATAAGTTTGGTCATAATTTATATTTAATAAAGTATAAAGAGGAAGTTGTTGTAGTAAAAGAGGAAAAAAAAGAGGAAAATCATTATTCAAATAGTGAGTCTGATGAAGTAATAGATAAAAATGGTATGGAAACTCTTATAATTAAAAGAACGATAAGATCGGGACAAAGAATAGAGTATAAAGGAAATATTGTAGTTGTTGGGGATTTAAACCCTGGTTCAGAGCTAATTGCTGATGGAGATGTATACATATTCGGAAGAGCACGAGGAATTATCCATGCAGGTAATGGTGGAAATAACGACAATATAATTTTAGCACTTAGTTTAGAAGCAAATCAAATTAGAATAGGAAATATTTTTACTAAAAATGATAGTGAAGAGTCTAAATCAGATATTGTAGAAAAAGCTTATGTTGAAAATGATAAAATAATAGTTGTAGAATATAAATATTTATAAAGAAGGAGGAAAAATGATAAAAGTTGGAATAATTGGCGGTCTTGGAAAGATGGGACAAGAAGCCATTAAAGCAATAAGTAAAGATAAAAATATGCAATTATCGGGGATAGTAGATATATTTTTTGTAAATGAAACTAAAAATATAGATAACATAGAATACAAAGTCTATGGTTCGATTGAAGAACTTGCAGATAAAGTTGATGTATTTCTTGATTTAACAGGTCCAAATACTGTTTTTGAAAATGCGAAAAAAACTATTGAATTAGGAAAAAACTTAATAATAGGAGCAACAGGTTTATCAAATGAAAACATAGAATATCTAAAAAAGATTTCAGATGAAAAAAATGTAAATGTTATGATAATACCTAATTTTGCTATTGGAGCGGTACTTATGATGGAATTTTCTAAAAAAGCAGCAGAATATTTAAATGAGGTTGAGATAATAGAATATCATCATCCTGCAAAACTTGATGCTCCATCAGGCACAGCTATTAAAACGGCACAACTTATACAAGAGGTAAAATTAGATCGTGGAGAGTTGGTAGGGACTGAATTAATAAAAGGTGCAAGAGGTGCAACTTTAGGTGATATAAATATACATAGCGTAAGATTAAATGGATTTGTAGCGTCACAGGAAGTAATATTTGGTGGATTAGGGCAAACACTTACAATTAGACACGATTCTATTAATCGTGAGTCGTTCATGCCGGGAATCATTATGTGTATTAAAAAAATTGGAGAGATACGGGGGTTAATTTATGGTTTGGAAAATCTTCTCTAATCCAGAGTCTAAAAATGATATAGATAATGATGAAGAGAATATAAATAGTAATGAAGAGAATAAACAATCGAAAATAGATATGAAAAATTTTAAAGACAATAATAATAATAATAATAATAATAATAATAATTACTCAAATAAAAATGATTCTTTAAAGGATGAAAAGCCTAAAATTATAGAAATTTTTAAAGAAAAAATTTCTCCTAAAATAAAAGACGATAAAAAAAATAAAAATATTGTTCCTAAAAAAGAAGAAAAACTATATGTTATACCACTAGGTGGACTTGAAGAAGTTGGGAAAAATATGACTTTGATTCAGTATAGAGATGAAATTATAGTTATAGATGCAGGTTTAGCATTTCCTGATGATGAACTTCTTGGTATAGATTTAGTAATACCAGATTTTACCTATTTGGAAAAAAATAAGGATAAAATAAAAAGTATAATACTAACTCATGGACATGAAGACCATATTGGGGGATTGCCGTATCTATATAATAAAATACATAGAGAAACACCTCTTTATGGTGGGAGATTAACGTTAGCATTAGCTGAGGCAAAATTTGAAAAGAAAAATAGTTTTGATGGTATACCGAAAATAGAAATTAAAGGAAGAGATAAATTTAATATAGGTAAGTACTTTAAGGTTGAGTTTATATCAACAACTCACAGTATAGCAGATGCTTATTCTATAGCAATAACAACTCCAATTGGGGTAATATTACATACAGGAGACTTTAAAATAGATCTAACTCCAGTAGATGGAGAAGGAGTGGACTTTTTTAAATTTTCTGAATATGGGGAAAAAGGGGTACTTTTAATGTTATCGGATAGTACCAATTCTGAAGTTGAGGGATTTACTAAATCCGAAAGTAGAGTAGGAGAAGCGTTAAAAGATGAGTTTGAATCTGCAAAAGGTAGAATTGTAATAGCAGCATTTGCATCACATGTTCATAGATTGCAGCAAATTGTAGAAGTTTCAAAAAAATTAAATAGAAAAATAGCCATTGATGGTAAAAGTATGGTAAAAGTTTTTGATATTGCCTCTAGATTAGGGTATTTAAATTTTGAAAAAGAGATGATAATCCAGCTAAAAGATGTTGATAATTATAGAGATGATGAGATAGTGATCCTTTGTACTGGTACACAAGGGGAACCTTTAGCAGTATTGTCTAGAATTGCAAAAGGGATGCATAAATATATTGAGATAAAAGAGGGGGATACTGTAATTATATCGGCAACTCCAATACCAGGAAATGAGAAAGCTGTACATAATAATATTAGTAAATTACTAAAAAATGATGCCGAAGTTATATATGAAAAAGTTTCTGGTATACATGTATCAGGTCATGGGAGTCAAGATGAATTAAAGCTTATGTTGAATATGATAAAACCTAAATTTTTCATGCCCTTACATGGAGAATTTAAACATCTAAAAAAACATAAAGATTTAGCAATTAGTTGCGGTATTGATAAAGAAAATATAATAATAGCAAATAATGGCGCAAAAATAGAATTAATGAAATCATCTATAAAAGTCGCTGGAAAAGTACCATCTGGCGAAGTATTAATAGATGGAATTGGTGTAGGCGATGTAGGAAATATAGTCTTAAGAGATAGACAAAACTTAGCAAAAGATGGAATTGTTATAGTAGTAATGACAATGTCATCTAAAATAGGAGAAATGGTAGCAGGGCCTGATATTATTACGCGAGGATTTATCTATGCAAGAGAATCTGAAGCTCTTATAAAAGAAACTACAGAGATTATCAAACAAGAATTGAAAAAACATGAAGAAAATAACATAACAGAGTGGTCAGTAATAAAAAATACTGTAAGAGAAGTAGCAGGGAACTATTTTTATGAAAAAACAAAAAGGTCCCCAGTAATATTACCGATTATTATGGAAATATAAAGTGAGGGATTATTAATGATTTTAAGTAGTAAACAGAGAGCTTTTTTAAGAAAATATGCACATAATTTAGAACCTATGATGAGAGTTGGAAAAGATGGTATTAATGAAAATGTAATTAAAAGTTTAGAAGATTTATTTCGAAAACGGGAATTAGTCAAAGTCAAAATGTTACAAAACTCAGAAGATGAAATAGAAGAAACAGCAGAAATATTAAGTGAAGGTGTCGGAGCAGAGATTATACATATACTAGGAAAAACTATTCTATATTATAAGGAAAATGAGAAAAAACCTGATATTAGTTTAAAACTAAAAGAAATAAAGTAAAAACTAAAGGAGATAAAGTAATGGAAGGGGTTATTTTTGGAAATAAAATTATTGATGCGGTATTTATAGCTTGGTTTCTAGCACAAAGTTGGAAGGTAATTGATTTTTATATAAAAGAAAAAAAAATAAATTTAAAAAAATTTATAGAAACAGGAGGAATGCCTAGTTCGCATTCCTCTACAGTTGTATCTCTTATGGTAGCTGTTGCAAAAGTGGATCCTAATGGGGTAAAATCTATTAATTTTGCAATTTGTTTTGTACTTGCTTTGGTTGTAATGTATGATGCTGCCGGAGTAAGACATGCTGCGGGTAAACAAGCGAATGTAATAAATAAAATTATCAAAGATATAAAAGAGCAACGTGGAATAAAAATAATAGAAGAAAATCTAAAAGAACTTTTAGGACATACACCTGTTGAGGTATTTTTTGGAGCAACTTTAGGTGCAATTACGTCTATTATAGTATTTATGTAGAATTGAGTGTGATTACAATATTGGATATTAAGAAAAAAACAATAGATGAACTATATGAACTTTGTGAAGAGATAAGAGAAAGAATAATAGATGTTGTAAGCAAAAACGGTGGACATCTTTCTTCTAATTTAGGTGTAGTAGAGCTTACTGTAGCGCTACATTATGTTTTTAATTCCCCTGAAGATATAATATTGTGGGATATAGGACATCAATCTTATATACATAAAATCTTAACCGGAAGAGATGAAAAACTTTATACAATTAGAAAAAAGGGAGGATTATATCCATTTTCAAACCCAAGAGAAAGTAAACACGACCATTTTATTGCGGGACATGCAGGAAATGCATTATCAGCAGGTTATGGTATTGCAGAAGCAAATAGGGATAAAAAAGTTATAGTTGTTTTAGGGGATGCATCATTATCAAACGGAATATCATTAGAAGCAATAAATAATATTGGTGGAGCATCAAAAAATATGATTATAATTATAAATGATAATGAGATGTCTATAGGTGAAAATGTTGGAGCATTATCGAAAAATCTTAGTAATGCAATGAGCTCTAAATTTTATAATAATTTAAAATTTGATGTAGAAAAATCCCTTAGACGAGGAATAATTGGTAATAAAATTGCAAATATAATACGAAGAGTAGAGCATGCTGTGAGATATTTCTTTCATCCAGGGGCATTATTTGAAACACTTGGATTTAATTACCGTGGTCCTATAGACGGACACAATATTCAAAAGTTAATAAATGTATTAAAAGATACAGATAAGATAAAAGAACCTATTGTTATCCATGTTAAAACACAAAAAGGAAAAGGTTTTAAATACGCAGAAAAAAATAAAGAAAAATTTCATGGTATAGCTCCATTTGATATAGAAACAGGTGAGGTTACAAAAGGTAGTTGTAATAGTTATTCAGAAGTATTTGGAAAAAAACTATGTGAATTAGCAGAACAAAATGAAAATATTATTGCAATTACAGCTGCTATGATTAATGGAACAGGATTACAAAGTTTTTTTAATAGATTTTCTGATAGGAGTTACGATGTCGGTATTGCAGAGGAACATGCTGTAATTTTTGCAGGAGGACTTGCAATTAAAGGGAAAAAACCAGTTGTATCTATTTACTCTACATTTTTACAAAGAGCATACGACCCACTAATACATGATATTGCTATACAAAATTTACCAGTTGTTTTTATAGTGGATAGAGCTGGTATTGTAGGCGAAGATGGAGAAACTCATCAAGGTGTATTTGATATATCGTATATATCAGGTATTCCAAACTTTACAGTAACGGCACCTGCCTGTAAATATGATCTAGAGATGCTTTTAGAATATTCTATAAAAGAGAGTAAGGGACCTGTATCAATTAGAATACCTAGAGATATTGCTTATAATATTGATAAAACTTATAGTATTCAATATGGTAAATGGATAGAACTATATAAAGGAGAAGACATGATTATTTTAGCAACTGGCTCAATGGTGAAAGAGATATTAGAAATAAGAGATAAGCTTTTGGAAAATGGTATAAATCCAACTATAGTTTCAGCTATTTTTATTAAACCGCTTGATTATGAATATATTGCTAAAAATATTGTGAATAAATCAAAATATAAAAGGATCATTACCCTTGAAGAGGGGATACTAAAAGGCGGATTTGGATCTATGTTACTAGAATATTTAAATGATATTAATTTAAATATGAATATAGAAAGGATAGGGATAGAGGATAATTTTGTAGAACAGGGTAAAAGAGTTGAAATAATGGATGAGATAGGATTAAGAGGCGATAAATTAACTGCAAGGATATTAGGAAGAAGGGAATAATTAGTATGGAAAAATTGCAAAACGAGAAAGTGGTACTATTTATAAAAACTCTTTTACAGCATTCAACTATTCAAAAGTTAAAATTAGTAGATGATAAAGGAATTACAGTTTCTACACATACATATGATGTTTTAAGAACTGCTGTATGGAATATAAAAAAAGACTATCCAAACAATATGGAACAAGCAAGTAAAAGGATAGATTTTTTTGCATTAGTAGTTGGTGTTATAATTCATGATACTACAAAAGCTACACTTAGGCTTAGCGATTCAAATATTTCTCATAGTAATGTAATGAGAAAATATCCTGAATTAGTAGAGGAAGAAGCTGAATTTATATTAAGTGAAGTAGAAGATATGCTTAATTTAAAGATAAAAGAGGAGATAAAAACACATATAAAACATATTGTTGTATCTCATCACGGTAGATGGGGAAAAGTAAGGCCAGAAACTTTAGAGGCAAGAATAGTACATGAAGCAGATAAATATTCTGCATTGTACCATAGAATAACACCAATCGGAGCTAAAAAAATAGTAAAACTTATGTCTGAAGGATACAGAAAAGAAGAAATAATTAAAATGACAGGTTATACCGAAGGAATTATAACAGATAGACTAAAAAGAGCAAAACAAGAATTAAAATTAAAAACTAATAGAGATTTAATAAAACATTATTTAAGAAAAGGCAAAATACCTGATGGAGATAGTTTTTTTACAAAAAGAATAAACGAGATACAAAACTTAATTTACAAGGTAGAAAAAGTAGGCTTTGAAGAACTAATATTACAGATATCTTTGATTAATTATATGAAAGATTTTAAAGTTTTTTAAGAAATATTGGTTATGAGTATAGTATAATTATATAAATTGACTCATAACTTGTAAATTCTTAAGAAATAGAGAGGAATAAAATTATGAAAGAAAGGTTAGATATATTATTAGTAAAAAAAGGATTGTTTGAAACAAGAGAAAAAGCAAAAAGTGCTATTATGGCAGGAATTATTGTTGTAGATGATAAAAAGATTGATAAAGCAGGGACTCTAATTAAAGAGGAATCTAATATAAGAATAAAAGGGGAAACTCTTAAATATGTAAGTAGAGGAGGATTAAAACTAGAAAAAGCAATTGTAGATTTTAATATAGATTTTAATAATAGAAGAGTCTTAGATATAGGTGCATCAACAGGTGGTTTTACAGACTGTGCATTACAAAATGGTGCAAGTTATGTTTATAGTGTCGATGTAGGTACGAATCAACTTAATTGGAAACTAAGGGAAAACAATAAAGTGAAGTCAATAGAAAATATGCATATTAAAAATCTTGAATTAGATGATCTTGATAATGAAAAAGTAGATATTATTGTTATTGATGTATCGTTTATCTCTCTTACTAAAATAATATTATATTTTGAAAAATTTTTAAATGAAAGTGGAAATATAATTACACTTATAAAGCCTCAATTCGAAGTTGGTAAAGAGAATATAACAAAAGGTGGAATTGTAAAAGATGAAAAGGAGCATTTAAGAGCTATTGAAGTAGTTATTAATAATGCCAAAGAACATAAATATTATCTAAATAATTTAATTAAATCTCCAATAACAGGTGTAAAAGGAAATATAGAATACTTAGCTCTGTTTAGTAGAGTGGAAAATAATTTTAAATTAGATAGAGAATTAATATAAAATAAAAATATATAAGGGGTGTTAAAATTGAAAAAAATATTATTAATTTTTATAATGTTATTTATGGTAACTAGTTTATACACAAAAAATGTAAGCGAGGAAGTAAATGTACCTACAATAGGATTTATGAATAATTTAACTGAGTTAAAAGAAATTTCAGATATAATGGACGTAATAATATTAAATTTTGTTGGTGAAAAAGATATTGATAAAAAAGAGTTATTACATGGAGCGATAAAAGGGATGATGGATTCTTTAGATGATCCACATTCGGTGTATTTTCCTGAGAAAGAGATGAAAAGCTTTAGTGAAGATATGAAAGGTGAATATGCTGGAGTTGGTATGGTTGTTACAAAAAAAGACAATTATCTAACGGTTGTATCTCCAATTGATGAAACACCTGCATATAAAGCTGGAATGAAACCAAATGATAAAATAATATCTATAGAGGATGTTTCTACCTTTGATCTTACACTTGAGCAGTGTGTAGAAAAATTAAAAGGTAAACCAAATACAAAAGTTAAAATAAATGTTTTAAGAGAGGAACGAAATGAACGTTTTGATGTTGAATTAGTAAGATCATTAATTAAATTAAAATATGTAAAACACTCAATGATAGATAATGAAATAGGATATATTAAACTAACTCAATTTAGTGAAAATGTAGGAAAAGATGTACAAAAATCATTAGATGAATTAGTAGGTAAAAATATGAAAGGTCTAGTATTTGATTTAAGATATAATCCTGGTGGATCTCTTAAAGAAGCAATAGATATCTCGTCATTATTTGTAGATAAAAATCCAATTGTTACAGTAAAAGATAGATCGAATACAGTGGAAAAATATGATAGAAAAGGTAAAGCGTATACAGGATTTCCTTTAGTTGTCCTTATCAATGGCGGAAGTGCTTCTGCATCTGAAATTGTATCTGGTGCAATTAAAGATCATAAAAGAGGGTTATTAGTTGGGGAAAAAACTTTTGGTAAAGGTTCTGTTCAAAATCTGGTACCTTTAAATGATGGAGATGCTCTAAAATTAACTATTGCAAAATATTATACACCATCTGGGGAAAGTATTCATAAAAAAGGGATTGAACCAGATATTTATGTAAAAGAATCTTCTAATTTTATCCCGTTTGATGGTACAATTACAAATATTGTATCAGAGGAAACAGATAAAAAATCTGATAAAAAAGATAATGTAAACAAGAAAAAAATTGAAAAAAATAAGGTGGATAAATCGGAAGAGAATAAAGAAAAAACAGTGCAAGAGGAAAATACAGAAAATAAAATCAACAAACCAGAGGATATACAATTAAATACAGCAATAAATATTTTAAAAGGGATATTAATTCATAATAATAATAAATAGGAGGTGAAGTTTATTAGATTATTCTAATAAATACGATGTTTTATATAATAGCGACTCCAATAGGAAATATGGAAGATATAACAATCAGAGCATTAAATACTTTAAAAGAGGTAGACTATATTTTTGCTGAAGATACAAGGGTAACTAAAAAAATATTAAATTACTATAATATTGAAAAAGTAGTATATCAATATCACGAACATAATAAAATGCATCAATCTATAAATATAATTAATCTTCTAAAAGAGGGGAAAAAAATAGGTCTAACTACAGATGCAGGAACTCCTTGTATATCTGATCCAGGATATGAAGTGGTAAAATTAGCACACGATGAAAATATAAAGGTAGTTGCTATACCAGGAGCCAGTGCAATGACAGCAGCTTCTTCTATTTCAGGTGTTAACATGAGAAGAATAGCATTTGAGGGATTTCTTCCGAAAAAAAAGGGAAGACAAACTTTATTTAAGAAATTACAGTCAGAAGAGAGAACTATAGTATTATTTGAATCTCCACATAGGGTAATTAGAACTTTAAATGATATTAAAACTTATCTAGGGGAAAGAAACATTGTAATTGTAAGGGAAATCTCTAAAATATATGAAGAGGTAATCAGAGGAAGAGTAAGTGAATTAATAGAAAAAATAGAGGAAAAAGGTATTAAAGGTGAAATTGTAATGATAATAGACTCAGAATCTCCTTATGAAATAGAAGAAGATGATAATTAAATACTAAAAATGGAGGTGAATTTGCTAGTAAATATATTAAATTACTAGTAAAATAAAATTGAGTATGACAAGTATAAATTGGTATCCAGGGCATATGAAAAAAACAAAGGATATGATCTTAGAAAATTTAAAAATTATAGATATTGTTTTAGAAATTGTAGATGCAAGGGTGCCTCTTAGTAGTAAAAATCCTGATATAGAAAAAATAACTAAAAATAAGCATAGAATCTTACTTTTAAATAAATCAGATCTTGTTACAAAAAGTGAAATTGATTATTGGAGAGAGTATTTTATAAAAAACAATTTAGCAGATGAGGTTTTGGATATTAGCGCAGAAACAGGACAAAATATAAAAAAACTTTATGAAATAATGAATAAATTTCTTAATAAGAAAAAAGAGAAAATGTTAAAAAGGGGAATTTTAAATACAACGGCGAAAATCTTAATCGCTGGAATACCAAATGTCGGTAAATCAAAATTAATAAATATATTAGTTGGTAAAAAAGCTACAGGAGTAGGAGATCGACCTGGTTTTACAAAGGGGAAACAGTGGGTTAGAATAAAATCAAACTATGAATTATTAGATACACCTGGGATTTTATGGCCAAAATTTGAAAGTGAGCAAGTTGGTATAAACCTTGCAATTGTAGGCTCTATAAAAGATGACATACTAGATATTGAATATATAACTAATGAATTTATAAATTACCTTAGAAAGTCAAATAAATTGTCTGTAATAAGAGAAAGATATAAAATAGAAGAATCTATAGATGAATTTAGTAACTCTGAAATTATAGATAGGGTAAGTATAAAAATGGGGAATATTCAAAAGGGTGGTATTTTAAGAACTGAACAGACTGCATATGCAATATTAAAAGACTATAGAGACTCTAGATTAGGTAAATTTGGAGTGGAAAAATAATTAATTTAGGAGGTGAGAGCTACTATTATATTAATAGTAGTGTTGTAATGAGTACTGTAAATACTAGAATATTAGATATATTAGATATAAAAACGGCTATTAAAGAAATAGAAAAAATAAATCGAGATACAACTAAATTAAATATGTTTACTGAAAAATCTTTATATAAGGCAGTAAAAATACTTGATCTAAGTGTACGTGCTGCAAACCTATTAAGAGAGGAAGCTCTTATAATCGGAGCAGAAGCAATTGTATCTCCAGATGTAGCAATGTTTAATACAACAAAATCAGATGTATTAATTTTAGCGACACTTTATCAATATAAATTATTATGTTATAATTTACAAACAAAAGAATTTGGTCTTGATAGAGTAGGTGAATCAATAAAACAAACATTACATAGATATAATAATGAGTATCCTATTTTTAAAAAAGGAAATTATTCTTTTGATTTTAATAAAAACAAATATATTATGGGAATTTTAAATATTACACCTGATTCTTTTTTTGATGGTGGAAAATATAATAATGTCGATTTAGCAATTAAAAGAGCAATTGAGATGAAAAACGAAGGTGCTGATATAATCGATATTGGTGCTGAATCAACAAGACCAGGTGCTAAAATTTTAACTGAACAAGAGGAATTAGATAGAGTGGTACCTATTATAGAAAGATTAAATAAAGAGGTAGATATTGCTATATCAATAGATACATATAAATCTTCTGTTGCCGAAGAAGCATTAAAAAATGGAGCTATTATAGTAAATGATATTACAGGATTAAAAGGTGATAAAAAAATAGCCGAAGTAATATCAGATCACGATGCTATAGCAATTATAATGCATATTAAAGGTGATGTTTCTAGTATGCATGAAACTAAAGAATATAATGATTTAATAGAGGATATATGTATTGATTTTAAAAATAGTATAAATATAGCAGAAATTGCAGGAATTAGAAATAGTAATATAATAATTGATCCAGGTATTGGATTTAGTAAAACATTATCTCAAAATTACGAGATAATTAATAAATTAAAAGAACTTAAAAGTTTAGGATATCCGATTCTTGTTGGAGGTTCGAGAAAATCTTTTATAGGAAAGATATTAAATGAAGAAGTGGAAGATAGACTAATTGGAAGTTTAGCAGTTGCTGCAATTGCAATAAAAAATGGTGCATCAATTTTAAGAGTACATGATGTTAAAGAGACAAAAAAAGTTATAAAAATTTTAGATACAATAGAAAACGGAGTGAAGTAATTTGAATGAATCATACAAAGAGATGAGAATATTCTTAAAAAAGAATCCATTAATTATATGGGCAATATTGCTTGTAGCAATTATAATGTCACCTTTAAAATCAAACTTTTTTACTATATTAACACCAGTTTTTTTCCAAATATTTTTTATTAGTGGTATATTGGGAGTAGCAAGAGATTATGAAAAATTATCTAAAGTGGGATTTAAAGCGATCTTTGTAAATTCAACTAAAAATTTTCCATATACAATATTTAATATTTTTCACTCATTTACTATTTTTATAGTAGATTTCATACTTGTAATGTTTTTTACAATTCTACCAATTGTAATATCTGGTGCAGGGATAGATGAAAAATATTCAAAAATATTAATAATTATAAGTATTCTGCCGATAATAATATATAGAGCTCCTCTTTTTTTATTAAGTGCAGTTACACCAGCTGCTGTAAATAAAGAGGGTGGGAAATATGGAATTATTAAAATAAAAGAAATTTTATGGCAAAATAGTAAATTTTTCATCTCTGTAATAGCTCAAGTATTGATATATGTGTTAATTATAGTAACTAATTTTTATATGCAATCAGTGATATTGGTGGATAATAGCGATATGATAAAAATTTTCTTTTTTACATTATTTGATGTTTTAGGTGAAGTTTTTATAACTTTGGCACTTATTTCTAATTTTTATTTTTATTTAAAAAATATAAATGAAGATGAAATTTTAAAAGAAAAAATAAATGAACATACATACAAAGGAAGATATGCAGGATTCATAGGAAAATTTGTGATGTAATAAAAAGGAGGAAACAAAATGGCCGTAGGTAATCCATACGATAAATATAAAACTACACAGATACAGACAGCAACTCCTGGACAACTTATCCTTATGTTATATCAAGGTGCGATAAAATTTTGTAAAATATCAAAAATTTCAATTGAAGATAAGGACTTCATAAAGGCAAATAAATATCTAATAAAAGTACAAGATATAATTACAGAACTTACTATTTCTTTGGATATGAAATCAGGTAGTGAGATAGCTAAAAATTTAAGTAGTTTATATGAATATATGAATAGAAAATTATTGGAAGCAAATATAAAAAAAGATATTGAAATTATAAGCGAGGTTCAATCACTATTAGAAGAATTAGAATCCGCTTGGCAAGAAGCGGTTAAAAAAACTGGCGGTGTAAGACCAAGGAGATAAAATATGGAGATATTAAAATTATATCAAGAGTTTCTAGATACTGTTGAAAATGAATATAGTTATATAAAAAAAGGAGATTTAAACGATAGAGAGATAACAAAGTTCACAGATAAAAAAAAAATTATAATGGATATGATTAATAAAATAGATAAAAACGGTCTATCAAATGATATAAAAAATAATCTTATAGTTCTAATAAATAAAATTCAATTTAAAGAGAAAGAAATAAATAATGAATATAGAATGTATATAGAAAAAATACAAAATGATATAAAAAGTATAAAAACAGAGGAAAAACTAAAGAAAACATATTACGGGAATGTAGGAACAAATTTTGATAAAAATTATTTTGATAAAAAAAAATAAAATACCATTGAAAAAAAGTACTAATGGTGGTATACTACTTATAGGGGAGTAATTAAACAGGGAGGTGTTTAGAATGTTAGTAAGTGGTGCTTATGGAGGAGCATATTTCAAAAATGTAGAGCAACGTGATGGTAAAAAAGATGTTAAAACTGATGAAAACTTAAAAAAAACAGATTTAGATTCAACTGATAAAACTGAATTAACATTAAGTAGTTATAGTGAGCAGGTACAGGTAAAACAGCGAGAAATTGCAAATGAGAATACTAAAGCTGCTACATCAGAATTTGATATATCTAAATTTAAGCAAATGGTAAGTGATATTTCAACTAATTCAAGTTTAGCCTTAGATGCACAAGCAGGAAAGATATCACAAAGTAGAATTCTAGAAGTATTACAAAATGAATAAGTTTTAAGTAATTTATACATTATTAAAAAACTTTCATCTTTCATTTATTTTCTATAAGTGAAAGATGAATTTATTTACAAAAAGGATATATAATATAAAAAGAGAGGTGTATATTTTGAAAATAAGCAATATTATTATAGCAGGGGTTGCAATTGCTGGGCTTATATTTACTTTTAAAGATCCTTATAGAAAAGAAAACTTTATAGATGCAGTTACATCTTCTAGCAAAAAAATAGAGAAATACGGTGTCACAGCAGATAAAGATATAGCATTATGGCAGTCAAGAGGAATAGTTAAATCTGTAGATATTAAAAAAAGAAGAATAATAGTATCAAGAAAAGAGTGGGATAATCCAAGTTTAACAGATAGCATAAAAAGGGATATATGTAGGAGCGCAGCTGTACATATTGCTAAGAAAAATAATGATAAAATTTTAAGAATTGATGTTTTTTCTCAAGGATCTCCAGGTGAAGAGAGCATTAAATTAGCAAAATATGCATCTGCTACAGGATATAAAGAGGATAGACAGAAAGTTGATTTTGGTAAAATGTTAGATTAATTATATAAAATAGGTATATGGGATCTATTATAAGTAGAGGCATATACCTATTTTATTTTAAAACAGATCTCCCATACCAAATCCCTCATCTCTATTAGTAGAGGAATGCAAAAGAAAAAATACAATAAAATCAAATTTTTATCCTAGATATTAATGCAAGTATTTTTGTTATACAAAAATATCTTTATAAAAATAGTAAAAATTTTAATACAAAACAAAAATATAATTTTTGGAAAAAGATAAGTTTAAAAATAAACATAAGAGAAAATATAAATATAGAAATCATTTAATATAATAATATAAAAGAATATTATATTTACTAAAAAAAACTATAATATAAATAAAATGAAATTATAAAAAAATAAAATTATAAATACGATTAAAAAATTCCTATATGAAATTAGGAATTAAAAAAAATACCCCCATATTTTTGGAGGTATTTTTTTAATTAATATTATCTATAGTATATTTTTGTAATATCATAAAGTTGTTTTGCTAGTTCGTCAGTTAAAGTACCAGTTTTAAAACGCCATTGCCAATTACCAGCGGCAACTCCAGGAGTATTAATTCTAGCTTCACTACCTAGTCCTAAAATATCTTGTAAAGGAGCCAGTGCAATTACAGCATTTGATGCCCAAGCTTCTCTTACAAATTCCCATGCAACATTTTTTTCAGTAAGAGTTGTGTTAAGATATTTAGAAGCGTATTCCTTATCCTCTGTACAAGCTGTTCTATACCAACCTAAAATCGTATCATTATCATGTGTCCCTGTATATACCACAGAATTTGAGTTATATGTATGTGGCAGATAGTCACTTTCCTCTTTCGAATCAAATGCAAATTGTAAAATTTTCATACCAGGGAAATTAAAATTATCTCTTAATTCAATAACGTCTGGTGTAATTTCTCCTAAATCTTCTGCAATAATAGGTAGGATACCAAGATTTTTCTCAATTGCTTCAAATAATTTTTGTCCTGGAGCTAATACCCATTTACCATTAATAGCAGTACTTTCACCAGCAGGAACAGCCCAATAACCAGCAAAACCTCTAAAGTGATCTATTCTAATAATATCAGAAATATTTAGATTAGATTTTATTCTTTTAATCCACCAAGAAAAATTATCTTTTTCTAATTTACCCCAATCATAAAGAGGATTTCCCCATAATTGACCAGTTTCACTAAAATAATCAGGTGGAACTCCAGCAACTTGTATAGGTTTTCTATCTTGATCAAATAGAAATAAATCTGGATTTGCCCAAGCGTCTGCACTATCAAATGCTACAAATATAGGGATATCTCCTATTATTTTAATATAGTTTTGGTTTGCATATGATTTTAACTCTGCCCACTGTTTAAAGAAAATATATTGAATAAATTCTTGGTATTCAATCTCGTCAGCAAGAAGAGTTCTATATTTAGATAAGGCTTTTTCCTCTCTAAATTTAATCTCTTTATCCCATTCAGTCCATGATTTACCACCAAAATGACTTTTAATTGACATAAATAAAGCATAATCAAGTAACCATTCTTTATTATCATTACAGAAATTTTTAAATTTAATGTTATCTAATGTAGAGCTTTTAGTTTTAAAATTTTTAAACGCTAATCTTAATATAGGCATTTTTGCATTAATAACGTGTCCAAAGTCAACAATATCGTCACTAAATTGTACTGTATAGTTTAAATCGTTTTTATGTAGTAAATTTTCATCTACTAATTTTTCTAAATCAATAAGAAGTGGATTCCCAGCAAATGCAGAAAAACATTGATAAGGCGAATCACCATATCCAGTTGGTCCTAAAGGATAAACTTGCCATAATTTTTGTCCAGATTTAACTAAGAAATCAACAAATTCAAAAGCTGATTTACCTAAAGTCCCTATACCAAAAGGACCAGGTAAAGATGTAATGTGAAGTAAAATTCCGCTTGTTCTAGTAAAACTCATAAAAAAACCCCCTTTATTTAGTAAAACTAATTATTTTATTATAATACATAATAAATCCATTATATAAATAGTATAACTCTTTTTAAATAAAATATCAAGTATAAGTTTGTAATTTTTTAAAAAATAAGGTATAATTTTATATATGTAAAATTATTAATATAAGAAGGTGATAATATGAAAAATCGAATAATTTTTATCTTGTTTATTTTAAATTCATTATTAATTTATTCATCAAATGAACAAGTTTATAAAGTATGCATGGTTAAATATTTTCCACCATTATATGTAGTAGATGAAGATGGATTTGCAAAAGGATATTCTATTGATTTACTAGAAAACTACATAAAAAAGGAACTTAAATGCAACTTTAAATATTATATAGTTGATGGTTGGGAAGATGTAGAAGAATATATAAAAATCGGAAAAGTAGATTTTGTACCAGGAATAGGAATGGATAGTAGACGTTTAGCAAGCTTTAACTTTACAACTCCCGTTGAAACTAATAGTATTGTATATTTTGTGAGAAAAGAGAGTCAAATTAATTTAGAAAAACTTTATAATTATAAAATCGGAGCTATAAAAAATAGTGTTGCTGAAGATGAATTAAAAATAATGTATCCAAACAAAACAATTATATATACAAAAGATTTCGAAACATCTCTAATGTCCCTATTAATAGGTGAGATTGATATATATGTTGGGCCTAAAAAACCCTTTTTAAAGAAAGCAGAAGATTTAGAATTAACAAATAAGATTAAAATTATTGGTAATCCAGTAAGAGAATTAAAAACTGCATTTATGTTTAATAAAAATAATGAAAAACTCTATAATGAGATCGATTATTTATTAAAAAAACATTATAATTCCCCTGTATCATTTAAATTATATTTAAAATGGCACGTAAGAGATATGATTTGGTTAAATAAAAAAAATATATTAATCAGTTTTGCTATTATTATTGTGTTATTTGTAATATTATCTCTAATAATTTACTATATTAAAAGAAAAAAATTAATAAAAAAAATAATAGAAAATGAGGAGAAATATCGTGCTCTTTTTGAATATATGAGAACAGGGATTATAATTATCGATCTATATAGTAAGGAAATTATAGATGCAAATGAAGAATTTTTAAAAATCATAAAATACAGAAGAGAAGAAGTTATGAATAAAAATATAATATCTTTTATTCCAGAGGAAAAAATACCATTTACAAATAGAAAGTTTGAAAATATAACAAATGGATTGGACATGTCAATGTATGAAAATTGTATAATCTCAAAAAATAATGAGATAATAGATATAGAAGTTTCAGTAAGTAATATTTTTATTATAAAAGGTCGGGAAGTGGTATGTCATTTTATACAAGATATACGAAATAGAAAAGAAATTCAACGAGAATTGCTAGAATCAAAAGAAAGAGCAGAGATGGCAAGTAGAGAAAAATCATTATTTTTAGCAAATATGAGTCATGAAATAAGGACTCCGATGAATGGAATCATGGGGATGAGTGATCTACTTAAAATGATTGTACAATCTGATGAAGAAAAAAAATATGTAGATGCAATTAGTATATCTGCATCAAATCTGCTAAATATTATAAATGATATTCTCGATATATCAAAAATTGAGGCGGGAAAAATTAATATAGATAATATAGATTTTTCACTAGAAAAAATTATAGAAGACGTTTTATCTGTGGTGTCTTATAATGCATATAAAAAAAATATAGAGATCGTATATTATATTGATAAAAAGATACCTAATTACCTTAAAGGCGATGAAGGCAAAATAAGACAAATTATCCTTAATTTATTAAGTAATGCGGTTAAATTTAGTGAGAATAGTGATATATTTGTAAAAATTTCATTAGTAAATATTGAAAATGATATATTTGAAGTTGAATTTATAGTAGAAGATAGTGGTGTTGGAATTGAATATGAAACTCAGAAAATGATTTTTCAGCCATTTGTACAAGGTGATTCAAGTTATCAAAAAAAATATCAAGGTACAGGTTTAGGACTTGCTATTTCAAAAAGATTTGTTGATATGATGGGTGGAACAATAAGATTTAAATCAATAGCTGGAATAGGCACGACTTTTTATTTTACAATAGCTCTTAGAAATAGTGAATTGAATAATACATTAGCTGAAGAGTATAAAATAAAAAAAGAGCAACTTAAAATATTATTTATTGATGATAATGAGTTAAATAGAAAAATTACAAAGGAGATATTAGCAAGTGAAGGTGTAAATGTTTTATTGGCGGAAACCGGAAAAGAGGGAATTACAATTTTAGAAGCAAATGAAGATATAGATATAATATTACTAGATCTGTATATGCCAAGTGAAGATGGATTTACTGTTGCAAAACAGATAAGAGATAAATATGGTAATAATCATAAAATTATTCTATTTACTTCTGTAGAAGTAAATAATATTTTGTCAAAAATAAAAGAATTAGAGATTGATAACTATATTATGAAACCAACTAAAAAAACTGAATTAATTGATAAAATTAACATTGTAATGGATTATGAAAATAATAATAAAATATCTAATATTGAAAATATTACTAAAATAAATAGTAATGAACAAAAGTTAAAACGGATATTAATTGCTGAAGATAATGAAATAAATCTAAAAATTATAGAAAAATATATTAGAATGATAGGAAAATTTGAGATTTATACTGCAACAGATGGTATTAAAGCTATAGAAATATACAAAGATATCTTCCCAAATATTATTTTAATGGATATACATATGCCTTATTTAAATGTTAAAGACACATTAAAAGCTATAAGAGAAATCGAAGAGAATATCTCTATAAAAAGCAAAATAATAGCTGTAAGTGCATATTTAGATAATTGTGAAAAGAAAAAGATATTAAGTTTGGGATTTGATGGATGTATAGAAAAACCATATAAATTTGAAAAAATAAAAGAATTAATAAAAAAAATATTATAATAAATATTTATATTATTTAATATATAATTTGATTTTAATTGAAAAAAAATGTATAATAATATATGTACAATAAAAACAATAAAATATTTATGAGGTGAAAGAAATGAGATATGATAATATTGAAATAGGAAAAAATACTGGTGAATTATGGAAATATTTGGAGGAAAATCCTAAAAGTAGCTTAAGGCAACTTGTAAGAGAAACAAAAATACCTAAAAATGATATATTATTAGCTTTGGGTTGGTTGTTTAAAGAGGATAAAATTATATCAGAAGAGACAAAACGTGAAATCTTTTTTAGTTTAAAATAGGTGATTCGTATGGATAAAAACATTGATAATGCAAAAAAATTATTAAAAAATATATATAAAAGTCCTAATAGTTATTATACTGTATCAAATATAAAAGAGATACTTAATGAAAAAAAATTTATAGAATTAAAATTTAATGAATCATGGAAACTAGAAAAAGGGAAAAATTATTATTTTGTTGAAAATGATTCATCAATTTTTATATTTAAAGTAGGAAAAAATTGTGAAAATTTAAAAAATGGGATTAAAATTATAGCAGCACATACTGATTCACCAGGACTAAAAATAAAACCACATCACGTAATTGAATCATCAAAAAAACAATATAAATTAAATGTAGAAGTTTATGGTGGGCCTATATTAAATACTTGGTTCGATAGACCGCTTTCAATATCAGGTAGAGTTATTATAAAAAATGATAATAAATTAGAGTCGAAATTAGTAGATTTAAAAAAACCTATGTTTATAATACCAAATTTAGCTATACATTTAGAGAATAAAGATAAAAATGTAAATCCTCAGATTGATTTACAACCAATTTTTCCTATGGAAAATACTAAAGAAAATGAAAATATGGAAAGTTATGTGTTAGAATTAATAGCTAGTAATTTAAAATTAAAAAAAGAGAATATTGTTGATTTTGATCTTTATTTATATGAATATGGAGAGGGGACGTTTATAGGTGAAAATAATGAATATATCTCATCTAGTAGACTTGATAATTTAGAGTCGGTATATGGTGCATTAGAGGGTTTTTTACAGACCGACACAGAAACAAATACGAATATATTAGCTTTTTTTGATAATGAAGAGATTGGAAGTAACACAAAAGAGGGGGCAAATTCTAGTACGTTAAAATATATTATAGAAAGAATATATTTTAATTTTTCGGAAAACCATGATGATTATTATATTATGTTATCAAATTCAATATTAATTTCGGCAGATGGTGCCCATGCTTATCACCCTAATTATTCTGAAAAATATGATCCAATTAATAGATCGTATCTAAATGAAGGTGTTTCTTTAAAATATAATTCAAATAAAAGATATACAACTGATTCATATACCGCTTCAATTATAAAAGAGATTTGTAATAAAAATCAAATTAAATTACAAAATTATGTCAATAGAAGTGATCAGAGAGGTGGAAGTACACTAGGTCCATATCTATCTGCAAATTTAATGATTAAATCTGTTGATTTAGGTGTACCGATGCTGGCAATGCACTCTATAAGAGAATTATCTGGTACAAAAGATTATACTTATTTTATAAAATTAATAAAATATTTTTTAGATAATTTCTAATAAGAGAGGATGTTTTAATGATGAAAAAGATGCTACTTATAGTTTTAGTTTTAATTTCATTTACTGGGTGCTTTAAAAGTAAGATAGATATAAATGATTTAGAAAACAAAGGCGAAATTTATTATTATAAAAATAGTAAAAAAGCATTTAATGGAATTGCCTTAAAATATTATGATGAAACAAAAAAAATTGAAATTAAAACTATCTATAAAAATGGTGAAAAAAATGGGAAAGAGATTGGTTATTATTTTAACGGTAAAAAAGAATATGAAGTTATATTTATGAATAACAAAGAAAATGGTAAAAAATATGAATACAATATAAATGGAAAACTTCTATTTGAATTGGATTATAGAAATGGTGCAATAGATGGGAAAGAAATTGAATATTATCCAAATAAAAAGATAAAAAGAATAACTACTTATAAAAATGACAGGCTTGATGGTGAAGAAATTGAATATGATATTGACGGAAAGATTAAGTCACAAATTTATTATAAAAATTATAAATTAGATGGAAATTACATAAAATATTACAAAAATAGCCAAATTAAATATCAAATAACATACAAAGATGATAAAAAAAACGGTGTAGAAGTTTTCTATTATGAAAATGGAAATATAGAAAAACAATCATTTTACGAAGAGGATTTACAACATGGAAAAACAGTTTATTATTATGAAAATGGAGATATTAAAAAAGAGGAAAGCTATGAAAACGGGACGAAACACGGAAAAAGCTATTGGTATAATAGAGCGGGAGTTTTAACTGATGAGATAAATTACGAATATGGAAAACGGGAAAAAGCATGGCTACATTATTATAAGAATGGTAGAATTGAATATGAAGAAAATTACGAAGATGATATAAGAAATGGTGTATATATTTGGTACTACGAAAATGGTCAAGTAGCAGGAAAATCATTCTATAGAAATGATAAACTTGAAGGAAATTGGAAAGAATATGATCGTGATGGAAAAGTAATAAGAAATATTGAATATAAAGATGGAAGAATTATAAAATAATAAAATACAAAAGGAGTAAAAATGGGAACCAATGAGATTATATCTCGTTTTTTTAAAAAAAATTATAATATAAATATTAATAATTCAAATAAATTTAAAATAAAAACTAGTTCAAAAGAGATACAACAAGGCGATGTTTTTATTGCAATTAGAACTGGAAATAATTATATAGAAGAAGCTTTTTTAAAAGGAGCTTCTCTTGTTGTATATGATGGAAAAAATATTGCTATAGAGAAAACATTAAAAAATAAAACTCTATATGTAAATGATAGTATTCAGTTTTTACAAAAGATTGCTAAATATTATAGAGAAAATCTGAATACAAAAATAATAGGAATTACAGGAAGTAATGGTAAAACGACAACAAAAGATATTTTGTACTATATTTTAAAAACAAAATATAAAGTTAAAAAAACGATTGGAAATCTAAATAATCATATTGGTGTACCAATAACGATTTTAGATTTGGAAACAGATGATGAGGTTCTTGTATTAGAAATGGGAATGAGTGGATACGGTGAAATATCTCTTTTATCAGAGATTGCAAATATTGATTATGGAATTATTACAAATATTGGAGATTCACATATATTATATTTAAAAAATAGGGAAAATGTATTTAAAGCAAAGAGTGAGATATTACCTTATATTAAGGAAAATTTAGTTATAAATGGCGATGACCCATTTTTAAAACAATTAAATGGTAAAAAAATCGGAATTTATAATAAAGAGAATATTTATGCTGAAAATATTAAAATGGATAATAATACAATGAATTTTGATTTATATATAGAAAATATAAAATATAGTGCAACAACTAATTTAATAGGAGAACATAATTTATATAATATAATGGTGGCTATAGCAATGGCATTAGAATTTGAAATAGACATATACAGTATTTTAGAAGCTATTAAAAATCTTGAGATATCTAATATGAGATATGAAAAAATTCAGAAAGAAAATATTCTTTATATAAATGATGCATATAATGCAAGTCCTATTTCTATGAAGTATGCAATTAATACATTTTCTAATATATATAATGATAAATATAAAATTATGATACTAGGAGATATGCTTGAATTAGGTGAGGATTCAAAAAAAATGCATGAATCAGTTTTGGATAATATTAATGATATTAATTGTAATGAGGTCTATCTTTTTGGAGAAGAGATGAAATATTTATATAATAAACATAAACTAAATAAAAAAATATATTTTTTTAGTAAAAAAGAGGAAATTTCTGATAAATTGAATAACATCAATAAAGAAGTAGTTGTTCTTTTAAAAGGTTCTCGCGGGATGAAATTGGAAGAAATTATAGAATTAGGAGGAAAATAATATGCTATACTTTATATTTGAGTCACTGTATAAAGTGAACTCATTTACAAAAACTTTAAGAATATTTGAATCAATAACAATTAGAAGTGTAATTGCTTTTGTAATTGCTTTTTTAATTGTTTACTTAGTTGGAAAACCTTTTATAAAATTTTTAAAAACAAAACAGTTTGTGGAAGAAATTAGAAAAGATGGACCTGAATCACATTATAAAAAAAGTGGTACTCCAACAATGGGTGGTGTCTTAATAATCGTAGCTTTAGTAATTGCTGTTTTAATTACTGCAAATCTAAAAAATAAGTATATAATAATGCTTTTGTTATCATCAATAGCATTTAGTTTAATTGGTTTTTTAGATGACTTTTTAAAGTGGAAAGGTAAAAGTATTAAAAAAACTATTGAGGAAAATAGTAAAGAAGCTGTAGATGAAAATATAAAATTAAAAAAGAAAAAAACAAGACGTGGACTATATGGAAAAGAGAAAATTTTTTTACAATTTTTAATAACTTTGTGTATATGGACGTTTTTATATTATTTTCCAATTGCTAATGATGAAAAATTAACATTTTCTATGGTTAACCCAGTTATAAAAAATCATTTGTATTATTTACCACCGATTATTTATCTTGTATTTATAATGGTACTACTATTAGGGACATCAAATGCAGTGAATTTAACTGATGGTTTAGATGGACTGGTAATAGGACCTGTAATTGTGGTATTAACTGTATTTGGAATAGTGGCATATGTAACAGGAAGAACGAAAGAGGCTGAATACTTAAATATGTTTTTTATATATGGGGCGTCTGAAATACTGGTCTTTATAGCTGCGACAATAGGAGCTTGTTTAGGATTTTTATGGTATAATTCCAATCCTGCTGAGATATTTATGGGGGATACAGGATCTTTAACTTTAGGTGGGATAATAGGGACAATATCTATATTTTTAAAACAGGAGTGGTTATTACCAATAATTGGATTTGTATTTGTAGTGGAAGGTCTATCTGTAATTTTGCAGACGGCATCATTTAGACTTAGAGGCGGTAAAAGAATATTTAAAATGGCACCTATTCATCATCATTTTGAGAAAAATAATATACCAGAGCAAAAAATAACAATTAGATTTTGGATTATTGCATTAATATGTGGAATAATTGGTCTATTAATATTAAAATTAAGATAATTATATAGAAAGGAGGAGTCTAGTTTAATTACAAACTGGCAAAAGTCCTATGAAAAAAAGTATGATAAAGAATAAATTAATATTAATTTTAATACTATTTTCATCTGCTATAATTACTATTATAATTGGAACTTTATATTATAATCTTATAAAGACAATAAGAAGTTTTAATAGTATAACTTTAGAGTCAAATAAAAGTATTATAAAAGAGATGCTTACATCTGGAAAAGATGATGTTAAGGATATGATTATATCTATTAATAGTGGAGTTTTAACAAAAACAAAATCAAAAATAGATGACTTTGTAAGTAAAGCATCAAAAGATAATAATTATGTCCTATTAGAAATATTTTCTAAAAGTATAGAAAATGAGTTTAAATTTATAGAGATAGAAATTACAGAGATATTAAATAGAACAGAATTTAAATGGGGAATTGAATATGGTGAACGCGCTGTATTAGGAAAAAAACTTGGAAAGAATAGCATTTATGAAGGTTTTTTAATTTACCATAAAGAGGAAGGAAACCCTGTTAAAGTAGGAAATATTGAAGAAAATAGAATAACCAAAACATTGTACAGAACAATTGGTGATACTAGAATAAATTATTCTCAAATACAAAATAATGATATTATATATTTAGGTGCAATAATAAATGATGAAGAGGGCAATTACTCTGGATATATGATTAGTAAAATTGATATAAAGAAAGTTTTTAATAAGTTTTTTAAAGAGATAGATTTAGGTGCAGAAAAAGCTTTTTTTATTGTAAAATCAAATAGTATTATTATGAAACATAAAAATCAAAATAAAGAGGGAAAACGATTTGATGATATAGATTTAGATTCTGATATATTTTCAAAAAATTCTAATTTGTATCAAAAAATAATGGGGCAAAACATATATACCTTATATAAATATAATTATAAAAATATAATATTTTATATAGTTTCACACGAGTATATTTCTGACGCATTTTCTAATATTGATTTAGAAAAATTCGAACAAGATGTAGATAATATGATTAATGATAATTTTGGAGAGTATGATAAAAAAATCGAAGAAAAAATTGTAGATAGTTATTTAAAATCATCTGAGGTTTCAAAGGAAAAACTTACTGATTTTAAGAAAAATTTATTTACCGTAGTAGAATTCATAGCATTTTTAGGAATTGCAATATCTATTGTAATAGGGATAATAATTGCAAATTACATTTCCGATCCCATTAATAAGTTAACGTTTAAAGTGAAAAAAATAGGTGGGGAAAATTTTGACGAAGAAATTGATGAAAGTTTACTAAAAAGAAAAGATGAAATTGGAGAACTTGCTAAAGAATTTAATGAGATGAATGTAAGGATAAAAGAGGATATTATGCATATAAAAGAGCTTGAAAGACGAAAAGCTTTATCTGAGAGATTGTCAGTAATGGGAGAGATGGTAAGCGGGATAGTACATGAGATAAAGAATCCTCTTACTAGTATATCTGGATTTGCTCAAATTATAGAGAGTGTAACAGAAGATAGTATGATTAAAAAGCATTCCAAAACCATAGTTGATGAATCTATGCGACTTAATAAACTTACAAGAAATTTACTTTCTTATGCTAAAGTGGAGAAATTAGAAAGAGAAAATGCAAATATTGAATTATTAATAAAAAATATTGCAGAGAAATTATACCCGGAATTACGTGAAAAAAAACTTAAAATTGTAATTAATTTTTCAGAAAATGAGATATTTACTAATGTAGATAAAGATAAAATGACTCAAGTATTTATGAATATTATTTCAAACTCTATAGAGGCTGTTGAAGAAGAAACTGGAGTAATAATGATAGTAGGAGATATCTATGAGAAAAATTTATTTATTAAAATAAGAGATAATGGACCTGGTATGTCCAATGAGGTTAAAAAAAGATTGTTTATGCCTTTTGTAACGACAAAAAAAGGTGGAACAGGATTAGGCCTTGCAATGGTTAAAAAAATTATAGATGATCATAATGGGGATATTTATATAAATGAAGAGCTAATAACAGGAACAGAATTTATAATAAAATTACCGTTATAAAAAACATAATAAGATGAGGCGATATGAATGAAAAAAGTATTAGTATACGGATTAGGTGTAAGTGGAAATGGAGCTAAAAAATTATTAGATAAAAAAAATATTGAATATATATGTTATGATGATAGGGTAAATTCTAATATCGATAAAAAACAGATAATAACAAACATAAAAGATATTTCATTTATTATAAAAAGTCCTGGTATACCAAATAATACGGATTTACTAGAAGAAGCACGAAAAAATAGTATAGAAATTATAGATGAAATTGAGTTTGCATTTTTACATTCAGAATATAAAATAATTGCTATAACTGGAAGTAATGGAAAAACAACTGTGACTACTAAGATAAAAGAATTGCTGGAAATATCTGGTAAAAAAGTAGAATTTGCTGGAAATATTGGAAACTCTTTTGCAGAAATTGTTGCAGATGAAAAGGAACTTGACTATCTTGTATTGGAATTAAGTAGTTACCAATTAGAAAATATTAAAACATTTAAACCGTATATATCTATGATAATAAATTTAACTCCAGATCATCTTAATAGATATAGTAGTTTAAAAGAATATTATGATGCAAAATATAATATCATGAAAAATCAAGATGAAAACTGCTATACTATAGTAAATTGTGATGATAATGAGATTAAAAATCGTATTGGAGTCGAAAAACCATACATAAATCATATAAAAATATCGAAATATAAACAAAATGTTGATTTTTTTGTAAAAAATGGTAAAATAGCATATAAGGGAAATTATTTAGATATTGAGAAGTTTAGTCTAAAAGGGGAGCATAATTTAGAAAATATTTTATTTATTCTTTCTGTGGCAAGCATTATAAAAATTCCTTTTTCTATTGTTGAAAACTTTTTATATAGTACAAAAAGTTTGGAACATAGAATGGAAAACTTCTATAAATATAAAAATACTATTTTTATAAATGATTCGAAAGGCACAAATACAGATGCGACTCAAAAAGCTTTAGAAAGCTACAATGAGAAACTTATTTTTATATGTGGTGGTGAAGATAAAAAAATTGACTTAGAACCGCTAGGAAAATTAATCAAAAATCAAGTTAAATTTCTATTTCTCATAGGGGAAACGTCGGATATTCTAGAAAAAATTGCAATTAATAATGACTTTCCTAGAGAAAATATTTATAATTTAAAAGAACTAGAAAAAGTTATAAATAAAATTAAAGAAATAGTAAACTTTAATGAAAAGAATATAGTTCTTTTTTCACCTGCAGCATCAAGTTTTGACCAATTTAAAAACTTTGAAGTAAGGGGAAAATTTTTTAAAGAGAAAATACAAGAGATCATTAATTGATATTTAAAATTTTGGAGGATTAAATGAAAACGAACTACCGTAAATTAAAAACGATGCTAATTAGTATAATGATGATTTTTTTTGTAGTAAGTATTGCATACATATATAGTGCAAGTTTTACTATAAATATTTATAAAAAAATAGAAGATGTAAATAGTCTTGCTTTTTTTTTAGAAAGTAAATATCCTTTAATAATATTAGCAGCTTATTTAATTTTTTTGTTTAGTATTTTTAAATTTTTTAAAGTATCTACAATAAAAAAAAGAGTAGTTATATTTTTTTTACTAACGACTTGTTTAATTATGGGATTTGTTTTTAAAATTTTTTATAGTGACTTTACCAGTAAATTTATGGCAAAACAATTGCTTTTTTATATAATAGGTTCAATTTTATTTCTTATATTTAGTAATATAGACTATAGAACATATAAAAAATACAATATATTTGTTTTTTTAATATCAATATTTTTGTTAGTATTAGTTTTGATTATTGGTACTAGTGTAAAAGGTGCAAAACGGTGGATTTTTATACTAGGATTTACTATTCAACCTGCAGAATTAGCAAAATTAATGTTTGTAGTTTGTTTTTCGGGGATATTATCTAAATTTCATGAAAATAATAAAAAAGATTTTGAGATTATAGTTCCAGCAATGTTAATTTCGTTTACTTACATTGGTTTAATATTATTGGAACGAGATTTAGGGAGCGCATTACATTTAATGACAGTTACATTAATTATGTTGTTTGTATCAAATGTAAAAATAAGATATACATCGCTTCTTATGGGAATACTGTCTTTAATGGGAGGGTTATTTTTAAAAATTTCTCCCTATAGATGGAAAAGAGTAAAAGAATATATAGAAGGGATTTGGACAACTGGATATGGCGGAGGATACCAGACTACACAGTCTTTAATAGGTATTGGAAATGGTGGATTCACAGGATTGGGATTTGGAAGTGGTGCACAGAAATATTATTATTTACCAGAAAGACACACGGACTTTATATTTGCAATAATTTGCGAAGAAAATGGATTTATAGGAGCATTTTTTTTGATACTATCTTATGTAATATTAATGATAGTAGGGACTAAAATTATAAAAAAATCAGATGATGAATATGCAAAATATATTGCATTTGGAATTACATCTTTAGTAATAGTGCAAGTTTTAATTAATTTATTCGTTGTTACAGGCCTTATTCCTACAACAGGTCTTACTTTACCATTTATTAGCTATGGCGGAAGTTCGATTTGTACACTTATGATAGCAATGGGAATACTGGTAAATGTGATGACTCCTAAAAATAATAAAGACTATATATCTTAAAGGAGGTATGTGCAAAATATTCTTTGTTTTGCATGATTAAAATGAGAAAAGTGATTTTAACTACAGGTGGTACAGGAGGACACATATATCCTGCAATAACCTTAGCAAAAAAATTAATTGAACATGATTGTGAAGTATTGTTTGTAGGAACAAAGCATAGAATGGAAAAAGAGATTGTCCCTGGAGAAAACTTTAATTTTATTGGTTTGGATATATTATCAGGAAAAAGTATTAAATCAATTTATAAGATGGTTGTAGCTATAATTGATTCTCTTAAAATTTTAAAAAAAGAGAATCCAGATGCAATAATTGGATTTGGGAATTATATATCGGTTCCAATGATTGTAGCTGGATTATTAAAAAGAAAAAAAATATATTTACATGAACAAAATGTTAAAATGGGGTTTGCAAACAATTTTTTTTATCATTTTTCAAATAAATTGTTTGTAAGTTTCGAAGAAACATTTAATAATATTCCGATAAAATATCAACCTAAAGTGATCGTAACAGGAAATCCAATAAGAGAGGATTTTTATAATGTAAGAAAGAAACAAGAACGAGAAAAATTAAAATTAAAACAAAATGAAAAAATGCTATTAGTAGTTGGTGGAAGTCTTGGAGCTAAATCAATAAATGATGCTATATTAAGTAAATGGGAAAAAATATTTAATGAAAAAAACATTAGATTATATTGGGCAACAGGAAAAAATAATTATAGTGAAATTTCAAAAAAAATAACTAAAATAAAGCAAGAAGACGTTGTAAAACCCTATTTTGAAAATATTGCAGAATTAATGGCAGCATCAGATTTACTTATCTCAAGGGGAGGAGCATCTACAATATCTGAAATTATTCAACTTTTAAAGCCCTCTATTATAATTCCTTATAATTATGTAGGACAATACGACAATGCAAGAGTTTTAGAAGAAAATGGAGGAACAAAAATATTTGAAGATAAAGATGCTGAGAACGCATTTGATTTTATGTTTAATATTATAAATGATGATAAAAAACTAGAAATTATGTCTTCGAACATGAAAAAGATGAAAAAAGGGAATGCCGCAGAGCGTATGTTACGAGAACTTGATATATGGAGGAATGAAAAATAAAATGAATAAAGTTTTTTTTATTGGTATAAACGGCATTGGGATGAGTGCACTTGCAAAATATATGAAAACAAAAGGATACGACGTATACGGATCTGATATTGTAGAGAAAAATACAACTGAAGTTATGAGAAATATGGGAATAAAAATATATTCAGAACATAAAGCAGAGAATGTAGTTGGAATGGATACGGTAATATATACTACTGCAATTAAAGCTGACAATAAAGAGTATAATTATGCTAAAGATAATAATATAAAAATATATAAACGTGGAGAATTACTTGCAAAATTAATGAATGAAGAAACTGGGATAGCAGTGGCAGGTACACATGGAAAAACTACAACTAGCTCAATGATTGGGATCTCTATGCTAGAAAAAGATGCAACTATAGTTGTCGGGGGGATAATTACAGAGATAAATAGTAATGCAAGAATAGGAAACAGTAATTATTTTATAGCTGAAGCAGATGAAAGTGATAACTCTTTTTTATACATGAAACCTAAATACTCAATTATAACAAATATCGAAGAGGACCATATGGATTTTCATAAAAATTATGATAATTTAAAACAATCATTTAAAAAATTTATAGAAAATACATTAATAAAAGTAATAGTTAATAAGGATTGTGAGACATTATATAATATATCAAAAGAATATAAACATGTAATATACTATAGTCTATATGATAAAACAGCTGATATTTATGTAGATAACATGGAAAAAAACGAATCCGGTGAGATGTCATATACTGTAGTAAAAAATGGAGAAAACTTAGGAAGTTTTTCTTTAGCAATACCCGGATTACATAATATTTCTAACTCTTTAGGGGTTATTTATTTATCACATGAATTTAGTGTTGATCTGGAAAATCTAAAGAATAAGCTTACACATTTCAAAGGAGCAAAACGACGATTCGATATATTGCATAATGAAGGTATCACTATTGTGGATGATTATGCACATCACCCTACAGAGATAAAAGCAACATTGCAAGCAGCAAAAGAAAGAGCAAAAAATAGAGTAATCGCAGTATTTCAACCTCATCGATATAGTAGATTAAGTTTTTTAATTGAAGATTTTTCTAAATCATTTACCAACGCAGACGAGGTAATATTACTACCAGTATATAGTGCCGGTGAAGAAAACTGTTATAATATAAAATCAGAAAATTTACTAAAAAAAATATGTAATTACAAAGCAGCATGTTGTATAAATGATGAACATGAGCTGCAAAATATAATAATTGAGAAATCAAATCCAGGAGATATCTACGTTTTCATGGGTGCTGGAAACATTTCGCAAATGGCTTATAAAATCGCAGAGAAATATAAAAAAAATATTGAATAAATATTTTAAAAAATAGGAGAATAAAATGAAAATTATAGAGAATGTTTCTCTTAAAGAGAAATCAAATATTAAAATAGGAGGAATTGCAAAAGAGATAATATACATTGAAAGTTACGATGATTTTACAAAATTATTAGGTAAAGATCTATTTGTACTTGGAAATTGTTCTAATATCCTTTTTTCAGATGACTATATAGATAAGAGCTTTATAATTTTAGATTCTATTAATAGCATAGAGGAGATAGAAAAAGGGATATACGAAGTTGGAGCAGGACTGAAATTTACAAATTTTATTTCCTATTTAAATAAAAAAAATTATGGTGGTCTAGAGGAATTAGCTGGAATTCCAGGTACTGTTGGTGGTCTAACTGCTATAAATGCTGGTGCGTATGGTAAAGAGATATTTGAAAATATTTTAGAAGTGGAGTATTTTGATAAAAATTTAAATTTATTTAGAAAAAAAATTGAAGATATAGAATTTTCTTATAGAAGTAGCGAATTTAAAAAAAATAAAGATATAATTACCAAAGTAGTTTTTAAAACACAAATGGGATATGATTTGGTAAAAGTGTTAGAGTTACTTACACAAAGGAAGAATAAACAGCCTTTAGACTATCCAAATTTAGGAAGTGTATTCAAAAATCCAGAAAATAATTATGCTGCTAAATTATTGGAAAAATCAAATTTAAAAGGGGTAAAGGTTGGCGGAGCAAAAGTTTCGACAAAACATGCCAATTTTATAATAAATTATGATAATGCAAAATTTGAAGATGTAATTGAATTAATAGAGATTTGTAAACAAGAAGTATATTCAATTCATAATATAAATCTGGAAGAAGAGATAATAATTGTAAAATAAAGGAGAGTTTTTTATGAAAATAGCAGTATTAATGGGGGGGATATCCTCTGAAAGAGAAATTTCACTTAGAACAGGAGAAGCAATTTTAAATGCCTTGATTAATAAGGGATATGATGCTTTCAAAATCGATTTGAATAGAGAAAACATAATTGATTCTCTTAGAGATAATGAATACGATTTAGCATTTATAGCTTTACATGGAGAATATGGTGAAGATGGAAGAATACAAGCACTGCTTGATATTTTAGGAAAAAAATACACTGGTAGTGGATTTACTCAAAGCGCAATATCAATGGATAAAGATTTTACTAAAAAAATATTGATTTCAGAAAATATATTAATGTCTAGATCATACAAAAATGTTAATGAGATTAAGAAATATCCTGTGGTAATTAAACCAGCAACTGAAGGATCAAGTATTGGTTTGTATATTTGTAATAATGAATCAGATGCAAAAGAGGCTATAGAAAATTTAAGAGGTAAAAAATTAGTAATAGAAGAATTTATTAAAGGGGAAGAGATCACTGTAGGTGTATTTGAAGGGGAAGCACTTGGCGTAATTAAAATAAAACCTAAATCAGGTTTATATGATTATAAATCAAAATATACAAAAGGGGAAACTGAATTCGAAGTACCTGCTAATATAGGTGAATCTCTATATAAAAAAGCAATGGATATTTCTGAAAAAATTTATAAAATTTTAGAACTAGATGGTGGAATACGAGTTGATATGATTTTAAGTGAGGGAAAACTATACTTTTTAGAGGTAAATACAATTCCTGGAATGACAGAAACAAGTCTACTTCCTCAGATGGCAAAACTTAAAGGGTATGATTTTGATGATTTTGTAAAAAAAATGGTACAAAAATTTGCAAAAATATAAAAAAAATGTTATATTATTATTAAAAAAGTAAAAAATTTTTAAAATGAAAAGAGCGGATTTAATGAGACTAAAAACCTTAAATTGGTATTTTATTATAATTATATTATTGCTTATTGTAATTGATCATGGCTATAAATTTATAGAAAGTGAAAATTATATTATTGAAAAAGTCAATATAAATGCAGATAATTCACTCACAAGACATCTTTTAGAAGAAGTATCAGATAATTTAAAAGGGAAAAATATTTGGTACATTAATAAAAATATGATTAAAAATTATTTGAAAAAAGATGTAAGAATAGAAAATATTAAAATAGTCAAAGTTTTACCAAATACAATTGATATATTTATAGAAGAAAAATCTCCCGTTGCATATATTTTATATGAAAAAAGAATATATGGAGTTAATGAAAATGGAAATATTTTTGCATACCGTAGTGAAATACAATTAAAAGATAAGATTTTATTATCTGTTAAAAATGAAATAGAAATTAATATATTATTATCTATTCTTAGTAAAATTGATAATCATAAATTTAAAAATAGAATATCGGAAATTTATATTGAAGAAGAAGACATTATATTGAATTTAAGAGATGGTGTAAAAATAATAACTAATCTGGAAGTTGAAGGTGAAAAATATAATGCGGCATATTTACTTTATCAAAAAATTTTAAAAGAGAATGAGAAAATGAATTCTATAGATTTAACAGTAGAAAGCGATAAATTTATTGTTAGATAATTTTTATATAAAAAAAATGGGAGGTGAAGTTGGTTTAGCTCTTTGAATATGTAGGGAGTTAATCAATTTATTATGATGGAGAATAAAAAAATATTAACGGCAATAGATATGGGGACAACAAAAATAAATATACTTATTGCAGAGCTAGATTTAATAGAAAGAAATTTTACTATAATTGGATCGGCAAATGATATATCGAAAGGAGTAACATCTGGTAGAATAGATGACACACAAGCGCTGCAAATACAGCTCGAAAAAGTAATAAGTAAAGCAGAAAAAAGTGTAGAAGATCGTGAATTAGTAATAAATAATGCTTTTTTTGGAGTAGCAAGTAGTAGCATTGAGTCTCTTATGGGACATGCGAGTAAAATTTTAGGTAAAACACATAGAGTAATAACGGAAGATGATAAAAAGGCGTTAGAAGATTTAGCTGAAAATAAAATAGTCCCTGTAGATAGAAAAGTAATACATAAAATATCGCATAATTATAAAATAGACGATCATACATTTGTAGCAAATCCTGTGGGAATGTGGGGTTTAAAAGTAGATGCAGATGTTCATATTGTGGCAGGTGCTATTACCCCAATAAATTCTCTAGATCATGCTGTAAAAAGCTTATCTATTATCACAGAAGATATTGTATTAGAGCCGTTAGCTGCAGCAAAATCAGCATTAACAGATACAGAGAAAAAAACAGGTTCAGTACTTATAGATATTGGTGGAGGAACAACAGATATAGCTATATATAGAAACGGGAAACTTTTATATACAAGTGTAATACCTATTGGTGGAGAATTTTATACTAGCGATATTGCAACAGGACTTCAAATTGAATTAAAAACAGCTGAAAGATTAAAAAAACAATTAGCAACGTATTATCAGGAAGAGGTTGATGAAGATACTTATATCGAGATACCAACAAATGACTATAAAGGAGTAAAAGAGATTAATGTTTCAACTTTAAAGATGATAGTGGATGCTAGAACTGATGAAATTCTTGAGCTTGTAAAAAATAAATTAGAGGCATCAGGATATATTAATCATCTTGTAAATGGTATTGTTTTCACTGGGGGTTCATCTAAAATAATAGGTTTAGAGGAGAAAGCAAGTAAATATTTTGAATTGCCGGTTAGGATAGGGATACCTGTTAAATTTGAAGGATTATCTGAAAAATATAGAAATCCAGAAGATTCAACTGCAGTAGGGCTATTATTATATGGCGCAGAAAAATATCTATCAGGAAACTTTATTCCTATAAATACAAAGTTAAAAGAACCTGGAAATAATTTATTTAAAATAATTAAATTGAAAGTAGCAGATTGGATAGATGTATTATTTTAAAATATCGGAGGAGAAAGAATGGATAAGGAAAATGAAGAATTAAACTTAAATAATGAAAATGAAAAGGAGATTAGTAAAGTGATTAGTCAAAAGATAGAAGAATTTAGTAATTTCGATTTAGATGAAGAAGAAGGCTTTAAAGTTAAGATTAAAATTATAGGAGCAGGCGGAGCAGGCGGAAATGCAATAAATGATATGATTACAAATGGTATTGAAGGTGTAGAATTTATTGCGATAAATACAGATTTACAAGATCTAAGAAAATCTATGGCGAAAAAAAGATTACAAATTGGTAAAGAGTTAACAAAAGGACTAGGTGCAGGAGCAGATCCAAAAGTTGGAGAAAAAGCAGCTGAAGAAAATAGAAATGAAATAAAAGAGTTGATAAAAGATGTAGATATGTTATTTATAACTGCTGGTATGGGTGGTGGAACTGGAACAGGTGCAGCACCAGTAATAGCTGAAATTGCTAGAGAATTAGAAATATTAACTATAGCAGTTGTATCTAAACCATTTAGTTTTGAAGGGACAAGAAGACAGGAAAATTGTGAAGCTGGGATTGAAAAATTAAAGAAATATGTAGATACTATAGTTGTAATTCCAAATGATAAATTATTTGAGCTAGAAGGAAGAAGAGTAACGTTAAAAAATGCATTTAAAGAAGCAAATAAAGTATTATTTACAGGGGTAAAAGGGATAGCTGAGCTTGTAACGATACCTGGATTAATTAATATTGACTTTGCAGACGTTAAAACAATTGTAAGAGAATCTGGTATAGCTATGCTAGGTTTTGGAGAAGGTTTTGGAGAAAGTGGTGCGGTAGATGCTGCTAAATCTGCAATATCAAATCCTCTATTAGAAAAATCGGTTAGTGGATCAAGAAGAATATTAATAAATATAAGCGGTACAGATAACTTAACAATGGAATCAATAAATATAGCAGTTAACTTTATTAAAGATAAAGTTTCTGGAATAGAAACAAATTTTATTTTTGGTTCAACATTTATAGAAACGGATGATCCAAATGATGATATTATTAAAATAACATTAATTGCAACGGATTTTGAAAATGATAATAAAATAAAAGAGAATATATTAAATAAAAAACCTGTTTTAAATACATCATTTAATGATACAAATAAAGGAAAAAAAGATTTGAATGATTCAGATTTTGATAGCGAATTAGACTTACCAGCTTTTATTAGAAGAAGAAGATAAAATCTATTGCAAAAAAAATAAGAATATGATATAATTGTATTCCCTGCTTTATTTTATAAAAATTATATGTTTTAATAATGTATAAATTTTAAATAGGGCAAAAATCGTAGGGAGGAGGTTAAAAAATGAAAAAGAATTATGAATTAATGTTTATTATTAATCCAGAAACAACTGAAGAAGAAAGAAACACAGTTATTGAAAACATCAAAAATGTATTAGTAGGTTTAGAAGCTGAAAGTATTAATGTTGATGTATGGGGTGAAAGAAAATTAGCGTATCCTATTCAAAAAAAATTAACTGGTTTTTATGTTTTATTAACTTATTCAGTAGCAGGAAAAGCGCTTGCTGAGATTGAAAGAAGAATAAACTTAACAGAATCAATCATTAGATTTATGGTTGTAAATAAAGATGCATAAAAATATCTAGAAAAAGGTGAATTGCTATGGGTATGAATATAGTTGTTTTAACAGGAAGACTTACAGCTGATCCTGAACTTAAATATGCAAAAAGTGGGAAAGCGTTTGTGAAATATACATTAGCTGTAAATAGATCTTATAGTAAAGATCAAGTTGATTTCATAAATTGTATAGCTTGGGATAAAGTAGCTGAAATTATAGGAAAATATTTAAGAAAAGGTAGCATGATAGGGATAAACGGTAGAATAAGTATAAGAGATTACGAAGATGAAAATAACCAAAAAAGAAGAATTACAGAAATTGTAACTGAATCAGTTGAATTTCTTGAAAGCAAAAAAGATAATTCTAAAGGAGAATCTTATACAGAAAATAATTATGTTGAAGAAAATAATAATATTGATGTAGATGATGATTTTCCGTTTTAGGTAATATAAATTATGGAGGTGTAATTAAATTGGCAGGACAAAACAACAATAACAATAATAACAATAATTCTGAAGCAAGAAGAAGAAGAAGAAAACCTCGTCCACGTATAAAAACAGAGGATATTGATTATAAAAATGTTGATCTATTAAAAAAATTTATGACAGATAAAGGTAAAATACAACCAGCAAGAGTAACAGGTGCAGATGCTAGAATGCAAAGAAAAATAAGCTTAGCTATTAAAAGAGCTAGAAATATTGCATTATTACCTTATATTGTTCAAGAATAATATATATAATGAAGGATTTGTCTAATAAAATTAGATAAATCCTTATTTTTTATTAAAAATAATATACGATTAATAGAGATAAAAATTTAAAAAATGATTCGAATAAAACTACTAATATAAAATCTACATTTTTTCAAACTACTTCCTAAAATCTGTATACTACTTTTTAATTTGATTATCATTTAATATACATTGATAATGTAGATTGAATTAGAAAATAAAAATAAAATAATAACACTTTTTAAATTTTCCTCTAATAAGTGAGGTTTTTGTGTGTTAGACAAAATATAGTAAACGTATTAAAAATAAAGTATGATTTGTAAATATAATAGTATAAAAATTTTATAATATTATTGAATTATCTATGTACTTGTTAATATTTTTAATAAGTATATAAATAATACTTGTTAAATATCTTTTAAAATGATATAATTGTTTTAAATAAAATCAATATATGAGGTGAATTTAATGACAGTAATGCCAGAAGGGGTAAAAATATATTTCGGAGAGAATTTAAAAAAGAAAATAGCTGTTGAAACAATTTTAAAAAATATATTCGAATCAAATAGTTATTCTTTAATTGAGTTACCAGCATATGAATTTTATAAGGATATAGAAGAAAATTTTTCCCTAGATATGAGAAATAAAATGTATAAATTTGTAGATCGTGATAGTGGCGAAACAGTAACGCTAAGACCGGACATGACTTCTTTATTGGCTAAATTAGTTAAACTTAGAAAAGAAAATATAGTTCTTCCAGAAAGAATATTCTATATAGGTGATGTATTTCGTTATGATGAGATTAAATCTGGTGTATATAGAGAGATATCACAAGCAGGGGTAGAATTAATAGGTGAAGATAGTGATAAAGCTGATATAGAGATTTTGGTTATGGCAATTGAAAGTTTAAAAAAACTAGGATTAAAAAATCCTAAAATTGAAATTGGAGATATAAGTATCCTAAATAGTATAATTTCTAAATCCAATTTATCCAAAGAAGATATTGTAATTGTAAAAGATCTTATCCTAAAAAAAGATATTCCAACACTTGATAAATTCTTAAAAAATATAAATTATACTGGAATTTTATTAAAATTACCAATGATGATTGGGGATAAAACGATTTTAGAGGGTTTAGAAGAATATGGGAGTGAAAAATTAAAAAGAATAGTTAATGTACTAGATGAATTAGGCTATAAAGATAACTATATTATTGACCTTGGAATTGTGAAAGTAATGGAATATTACACAGGAATCGTTTTTAATGGATTTTGTGATAATTCAAGAGATTTTATATTAAATGGTGGAAGATATGATAAACTTATGGAAATTTCTGCATTGGGATTTGTAATAAATGTAGATAATATCGTAGAAATTGCAGATAATATTGTAAATGATGAAAAAAATGGCGTATATATATATGGAAAAGATTATATAAAAGCTATGAAAATGAAAGAAAAATTGATTTTAGAGGAAAAACGTGTAGAAATATCGTATAAAGATAGTTCAGAAGAAGAGATAAAAGAATATGCTACTAAAAAGCTATTTAAATATCTATATAATACTAATACAGACACTAAAATTAGTCTGTAATAATATTAAAGTTCATATTAAAGGAGTAAAATAAAATGGATAAAATAAAAATTGTACTTCCAAAAGGTAGATTAGCAGATTTATCAATGGAATATTTTGGAAACAAAGGGATTTATTCAAAAGCAATGAGTGAGGATACTAGAAAGTTAACTTTTGATAGTGATTGTGGTAAATATCAATTTTTACTTGTACGGGCAACTGATGTACCTGTATATGTAGAAAGAGGAGCTGCAGATATTGGTGTTGTTGGGAAAGATACTCTTATGGAGTATGAACCAGATGTTTGCGAATTAAAAGATTTAGGTTTTGGATACTGCAGAATGTCTATTGCAAAGCCTAAAAATAAAGAGATTGATCTTAATTTTAAAGATTGGGCGAATTTACGAGTTGCAAGTAAATTTACAAATGTTGCAAAAAAATATTTTAAGGACATGGGAGTAAATGCAGAGATAATAAAATTATACGGTTCAATTGAGTTAGCACCAATATTAGGTTTATCTGATTTAATTGTGGATATTGTATCAAGTGGTAAGACATTAGATGAAAATGGATTAGAGGAGATTATAACTCTTTTTGATGCAACTGCAAGAATAATATCAAATAAAGTAAGTTTAAAAAGACATTACTCAACAATAAAATATCTTGTAGAGTAATTTAAAATAATTAGGATGGTGAAAAAGATGAAAAATCTAGAAAGGGAAGAGATAAGAGATATAAAACCTTATGTACCGGGGAAGCCCGTAAATGATGTAAAAAGAGAATATAATTTAGATAAGGTAATTAAACTTGCATCTAATGAAAATCCTATAGGAGCTTCACCGAAAGTAATTGAAGTTATTAGTAAAAATTTAAACTCGTTTAACATATATCCAGATGGATACTGTTATGATTTACGGAAAAAATTAAGTGAAATTCACAATTTTAATATGAATAATTTCTGTTTTGGAGATGGTTCAAACGAAATTTTAGGGATGTTAACTCAATCATTTGTAAATCATGGTGATGAAGTTATATATTGTTCACCGTCTTTTGTTGAATATAATAGATTATCAAAAATAATGGGAGCTACACCTATACAAATCAATATGGCCAAAGATATGAAGTTTGATTTAAATAAAATATTAGATAAAATAAATGATAAAACTAAAATGATTTTCATATGTAATCCTAATAATCCAACAGGTACAATTGTGACTAAAAAAGAGGTTGGAGAATTTATAGAGAAAGTTCCAAAAAATATAATTGTTGTATTTGATGAAGCATATTTTGAGTTTGCAATTATAAATAAAAAGTATCCTGATAGTTTAGAGTATCAGAGAAAAGGGTATAATAATATAGTTACACTTAGAACTTTTTCAAAGGCATATGGACTAGCTGCTCTTAGAGTAGGCTATGCAATAGCAGATAAAGAGATAATTGATGCTTTGGAGAAAGTGAGATATCCATTTAATGTTAGCACATTAGCACAACTTGCAGCATTAACGGCACTTGATGATTATGAACATGTGAAAAAGAGTGTTGAAATTGTAATTGAAGGGAAAAATTATATATATAGTGAATTCGATAAAATGAATATAGAATATATTAAAACTGATTCAAACTTTTTACTATTTAAAACAGAAAAATTAGCAAAAGAGGTATTTGATAATCTTCTAAAAAGAGGTATAATTATTAGACCTATGGGGGAAAAATTACTAAGAGTATCATTTGGTACAATGGAAGAAAATATTTGTTTTGTTGAAAATTTAAAAGAGGTATTAAAATAAAAAGTTCACCTTATTTAAGGTGAACTTTTTATTTTAAAATTTTATCATTTTTATAAAAAGACTTGTTTATAAGATTTCCACTAGTATCATACTCTTCATAAACGCCATTTTTTTTTCCATTACTAAAATATATTTTATTTTTAAGATGATTTTTCTCATTAGTGTGGTAAATATAAGTATAACCATCACGAAATCCATCTCTAAAATAGATTTTTTCTTTATAAAGTCCATTTTCATGAGAAGGCAAAAAAACATACGCTATACCTGAAAAAGAAGTTTTTAGATTGTTTTTAGTAATAGAGAAAGCTTGATTTGTATCTACATCAAATATTAATTTATTATAATCATAGGTTATATTTTCTTCCGGAAGATGAAAATAACCAACTAAAATTACTAAGAAAAAAAAGAAAATAATCGCTAAAAAAACTTTTTTAATTTGAATCACCTCTATATTGTTTATAAAATCATTATAATTTATTATACCATAGAAAATAATATAATATCAAGTAAAATTCTATAATATTTAATTTTAAATGGAAAAAACTTATTATTATATTTGACAGAAAATTATAATTGTAAAAAAATATAAAATATAGTAAGAAAAGAAGTAAAATTTATATATGTAATTCTAAATCTTACTTTTAATTTTTAGAAAATAAACTCTTTAATTATATTTAAGATTTTATTTCTATTTTAGATATATTCAATATGCACTATATTATTATATTTAGTAGTTTCTATATTTTATCGTATATTTGTTTTTAATCTTATTCATACTTAAAATTATATTATGATTTTATATTTGATTTATAATGTAATTTAAATTAGAAAATAAAGATATAAATATTGATCTTTCCGTTCCAGTTAAATGTTGTCTTGTGATAATACAAAAAAATTATATTATAGAATATTTTGTTATTAATTTTTACTTTGTAAATAAATAATATTCGGTAAAAACATAACAAAGTGTTTATTATTAATTTTATTTAAATAAAAAAAGCCGACTACTAAATGAGTCGGCTTTTAATAGAGTGTGGTTTTTTTGAATAAAGATAAATCTTGATTCAAAATAAAAGAGGTGGTATTGAAAAGGTACTTTAACAATGTTATAAGTACATTACTAATATACTACATAAAAATTAAAATTACATTAGAATAGAATTAATTAATTTTAATTTTATAATATTTAAATATTATATAAGAACAATATATATGTATGTAAAACAAAATAAATAATATAAATAATATAAATAATATAACTTTCTAAAGGATAAAAACTTCTATTATGTAATTTGCAGACTAAAAAGTATTAATAAAAATTATAAAATAAAGTTATAATAAAATTTATTTTAAATGTATATTATATTTAATTTTTAATTTATGAAAAGTACATATTTATGTGGATAAAAATTAAATTTTAATGTATAATAGTGTAATTAATTTATTATAAAAAGGAGGTGCCTATTAGTAAATTATAATTTTTAATTTACTAAATAATTAAATATGCCTAAATATATTATTGAAAAAGAGCACTCTGGGATAACAGTGAAAGAATATTTAAAAGATATAAAAGGTTACTCATCTAGAAGTATGAACAAAATAGATATATTTTTAAATAAAAAAAAAGTTAAAATTGATAAAATTGTTAAATATAGAAATGTTTTAAATGTTGTTGAAAAAGAAAAAGAAACAAATATTATTGCAAAAAAATTAGAACTTGATATAATTTATGAAGATGAAAATCTAATTTTAATAAATAAACCCCCTTTTTTATTAACTCACCCAACTAAGAAAAAAGTAGATATAACCTTAGCAAATGGTCTTTTAAACTATTTTAATGAAAAAAATATAAATAGTGTTCCAAGATTTTATAATAGACTAGATATGAATACTAGCGGAATAATAATTGCTGCAAAAACAGGATTTGGTCAAGCTTTTTTACAAAATAAAGGGGAAGTAAAAAAATATTATAAAGCTTTTGTAAAAGGGATAATAAAAGAGCAGGAAATTATTATTGAAGATAAAATAGGTATATCAGAAGATGGAATAAAAAGAATAATTGATCCAAATGGACAAGATGCTAAAACAAAAGTTAAAATTATAAAAACATATGAAAAAAATAATATTACTCAAGTTGAGTTAGAATTATTTACAGGTAGAACACATCAGATAAGAGTTCATTTAAGTAATATAGGACATCCAATAATTGGAGATGAATTGTATGGTGGAGAATATAAAGATATTAAGAGGCAATTATTACATAGTTATAAAGTTATATATATTGACCCAAGACTAAATCAAAAAAAAGAGTTTGAAATAGAACTTTTTAGTGATATGAAATTATTTGAAAAAAGCTTATAAAATATTGTTTTAATACAATATTATTAAATAATAGTGAAAAAAAGCACCAAATGTATTGACAAATTCCCAAAAATATTATAAAATGAATATTATTAGAATATTTAAATAAAATTAAGGAGGTATTTTAAATGGCAGTAAAAGTAGCGATTAATGGTTTTGGAAGAATAGGGAGATTAGCTTTAAGATTAATGATTGACAATCCTGCATTTGAAGTTGTAGCAATTAATGACTTAACAGATGCAAAAATGTTAGCACACCTATTTAAATACGACTCAGCTCAAGGGAGATTCAATGGTAACATTGAGACAAAAGAAGGAGCATTTGTTGTTAACGGTAAAGAGATAAAAGCTTATTCAAATGCAAACCCTGCAGAATTACCTTGGGGAGAATTAAACGTAGACGTAGTATTAGAATGTACAGGATTCTTTACAGCTAAAGATAAAGCAGAAGCTCATATTAAAGCAGGAGCAAAAAAAGTAGTTATATCAGCTCCAGCAACAGGAGATCTTAAAACAGTAGTATTTAATGTTAACCATGAAGTATTAGATGGTACAGAAACAGTATTATCAGGAGCTTCATGTACAACTAACTGTTTAGCGCCAATGGCTCAAGTATTAGATAACGAATTTGGAATTGTACAAGGTATAATGACAACTATACATGCTTATACAGGAGACCAAATGATATTAGATGGTCCTCATAGAAAAGGTGACTTAAGAAGAGCAAGAGCAGCAGCAGCTAACATTGTACCAAACACAACAGGAGCAGCTAAAGCAATAGGTTTAGTATTACCTAATTTAAAAGGTAAATTAGATGGAGCAGCTCAAAGAGTACCGGTAATTACAGGATCATTAACTGAATTAACAGTTGTATTAGAAAAAGAAACTTCAGCTGAAGCGATTAATGCAGCTATGAAAAAAGCAGCTAACGAATCATTTGGATATACTGAAGATCCAATTGTTTCAAGTGATGTAATCGGAACAACTTTTGGTTCATTATTTGATGCAACTCAAACAAAAGTTATGACTGTGGACGAAAAACAATTAGTAAAAACAGTTGCATGGTATGATAACGAAATGTCATATACAGCTCAATTAGTAAGAACATTAGAATATTTTGTAAAAAAATCAAAATAGTATTTTGTTGTAAATAAATTGAATAATATAAAATAGAATAGCGGAGCATTGTGTTCCGCTATTTTTTAAAAAGAATAATATTAAAAAATAATAAATTTTTAGGAGGTAATTTTTAATGGCTAAAAAAACAGTTACAGATATTGAAGTTAGAGGAAAAAAAGTATTAATGAGAGTAGACTTTAATGTACCAATAAAAGAAGGTATAATAACTGATGACACAAGAATAAAAGCAGCTTTACCAACAATAAAACATGTTATTGATAATGGTGGAAAAGCTATATTACTTTCACACTTAGGAAGAGTAAAAGTAGATGCTGATAAAGTAAAAGGTACTCTGGCGCCAATTGCTAAAAGATTAGAAGAATTAATTGGAAAAAATGTAAAATTTGTTGCAAATACAAGAGGGGAAGAGGTAGAAAAAGCAGCTTCATCATTAAAAGACGGAGAAATTATGATGATTGAAAACACTAGATTTGAAGATGTTTTAAATAATGAAGTTGTAAAAAAAGAATCAAAAAACCAAAAAGAACTTGGAGAATACTGGGCATCTTTAGGAGATGTTTTTGTAAATGATGCATTTGGTACAGCACATAGAGCACATGCATCAAATGTAGGAATTGCTTCTAATTTAGAAACAGTAGCAGGATTTTTAATGGAAAAAGAGATTAAATTTATAGGTGGGGTTGTAGATGCCCCTGAAAAACCTCTAGTAGCAATATTAGGAGGAGCAAAAGTTTCAGATAAAATCGGAGTAATAGAAAGTTTACTTGATAAAGCTGATAAAATTATGATAGGTGGAGCTATGATGTTTACATTCTTCAAAGCACAAGGCAAAAATACAGGGACATCATTGGTAGAAGAAGATAAAGTTGAATTAGCAAAAGAATTGATGGGAAAAGCTAAAAGTAAAGGTGTAGAATTATTATTACCAGTAGATACAGTTGTAGCAAAAGAATTTAAAAACGATACAGAATTCAAAACAGTTTCTGTAGATAATATAGAAGAAGGATGGATGGGACTAGATGTTGGAGCTAAAACTGTAGAAGTCTTCTCTAAAGCATTAGACGGAGCTAAAACAGTTGTATGGAATGGTCCTATGGGAGTTTTTGAGATGGAAAACTATGCTAAAGGGACAATCGGTGTATGTGAAGCAATTGCTGGGTTAGATGCAATTACAATAATAGGTGGAGGAGATTCAGCAGCAGCTGCAGAACAATTAGGTTATGCTGATAAATTTACACATATTTCAACTGGTGGAGGAGCATCATTAGAATACTTAGAAGGAAAAGAATTACCAGGAATAGCTGCAATAGCAAATAAATAATATTTATTTATATGACCTGTATAATTTATTATACAGGTTTTTTTTGTAAAAAAAAAATAAAAATAAAAAAGGATATTCTTAAAATGAATGGTATTATAATATTGTTAAAAAAATATATACATGGGAGGTTATTAAAATGAAAAAATCATTATTAATAATATTATTTGTACTTATGATTAATATAAGTTACGGCGCTAATTTATATGTAAGAGGTGGACTGGCACCAGGTGGAACGATTAAAATGGGTGGTGATAAAGAAAAAATAAAACCATCAATAATAGGAAATGTAGAGCTTACATTAAGTGTAATAAATATGGAAGCTGGAGTAGGGGTTGGTTATGAAGGAGCCCCAAAATTAAAAAATGGGGAAAAACTGGATATAGATATGGTTCCGCTTTATTTAGTGGGTAAAGTTAATATTTTAGGTCCATATTTAGTTGGAAGACTAGGTAGAAATGTACCTGTACCAAAAGGTGACATTGATCAAAATGGGCTTAAAGTAAAAACAGGTAATTATCTATCTGTAGGGATTGGTTATGAAATAGCTCTATTTTTAGTAGAAGCTTCTTATTCTATATCAAAAGGTAAAATACATAATGAAGAGCTAACTTATTCTAAATTTGGGTTAATGGC